>NZ_JBICII010000013.1:0-48893 GCF_043101865.1 Pseudomonas sp. zjy_15 | reverse complement strand
AGTGCTTAGAAAACAGTGGGTTGCATTTTGTTTGATGAGAGCGGGCGTGCCCGCGAAGGGCTGCAAGGCAGCCCCATTCAATTTCAAGCCTTGTTCAAGGCTTGGGCGGCCGCCAATACGGCATCCACATGCCCGGGCACTTTCACGCCACGCCATTCCTGGCGCAGCACCCCGTCCTTGTCGATCAGGAAAGTGCTGCGGTCAACGCCCATGTATTCCTTGCCATACAGCTTCTTCAGCTTGATCACGTCGAACAGCTGGCACAGGGCCTCGTCCTTGTCGCTGATCAGTTCGAACGGGAAGCCTTGCTTGGCCTTGAAGTTCTCGTGGGACTTGATGCCATCGCGCGATACACCGAATACCACGGTGTTGGCTGCGGTGAAGGCATCGTGCTGGTCGCGGAAGCCTTGGCCCTCGGTGGTGCAGCCTGGTGTGCTGTCCTTGGGGTAGAAGTACACCACCACCTGCTGGCCCTTGAGTTCGGCAAGGCTGACGGTTTGCCCGCTGGTGGCCTGGGCCTGGAAGTCGGCAACAGGTTGGTCGAGTGCTACAGCCATGATCGGTTTCCTTACATTGGGTTCTGTGGACGCCATGGCTCGATCAGTGCGTCGAGGTTCAGGGCATCGGCAAAGTCCAGGAACTGGTCGCGTAGCCAGCTGATCTGCGTGCCGGCCGGCAGAATCACGGTGAACTGGGCGTTGAGCATGCTGCTACCGGTTTGCGGCGCCAGGTAGGTGTCGCAGGTCATGGCTTCCAGCTCGACGCGGTGGTCGAGGAAGAACTGGCACAGCTCGTTGATGATGTCGGGGCGGTAGGCAGCGCTGACGTAGGCCACATACGGAAGGGCCTGCGGGCGCACTTCCTGGTCGGCGCTGCGGACCACGTCGAGGGTCAGGCCGTGCTTCTTGCCCAGGCCTGGCAGGGTGGATTCGAGACGTGCCAGGGCGTCCCAGCTGCCGCCCACCTGCAGCACCAGGGCGCTGGTCTCGCCGTGGCGGCTCAGGCGCGAGGTGACCACCGCGCAGCGGTTTTCAAAGGCAGCGCGGCTGAGGACGTTGGCCAGCTCCATGGGGTTCGGGCCCAGGGCACTGATGACAAGGAATTGTTCGCGGACGGTGGGGGTGGACATGCAGCATTCCTAAAGCGATGAGCGGTCGGCACAGGACGGGCAAAAGCCTCCTGTCGGCAGGGCCCGGGGCTCGCATGCGAGGTCTTGGACGCTGGCGGGGAGCAAGGTCGACGGCCCGGCGGGCCGCGCTGCACCGATCAAAGGGCCAAGGGTAGCGAAATAAGCCGCCGAGGGGAATGCTCCACCCGCCTGCTTCGCTTGTGCAAGGTCGATGCCCCCAGTACCATTACCGCTCTCTTTTTCCGGCAGGAGCAGTTACATGATTGCGGGCAGTATGGTGGCATTGGTCACACCCATGGATGCACAAGGGCGTCTTGATTGGGCTAGCCTCGACAAACTTGTAGACTTCCACCTGGAAAACGGCACCCATGCGATCGTCGCTGTCGGCACCACCGGTGAGTCCGCCACGCTGGATGTCGAAGAACACATCCTTGTCATCAAGCATGTGGTCGAGCGCGTCAAGCACAGCAAGAAGCCGATTCCGGTCATCGCCGGCACCGGTGCCAACTCCACCGCCGAAGCCGTGCACCTGACCCAGAACGCCAAGAACGCTGGCGCCGACGCCTGCCTGCTGGTAGTGCCGTACTACAACAAGCCGACGCAAGAAGGCCTGTACCAGCACTTCAAGCACATTGCCGAAGCCGTCGACATCCCGCAGATCCTCTACAACGTTCCCGGCCGCACGTCCTGCGACATGCAGGCCGAGACCGTGATCCGCCTGTCGACCGTGCCGAACATCATCGGCATCAAGGAAGCCACGGGCGACCTGGCCCGCGCCAAGGCCATCCTCGATGGCGTCAGCAAGGACTTCATCGTCATGTCCGGCGACGATCCGACTGCCGTCGAGCTGATCCTGATGGGGGGCAAGGGCAACATCTCCGTCACTGCCAACGTCGCTCCGCGCGAAATGGCCGACCTGTGCGAGGCCGCCCTTGAGGGCAATGCCGAGAAGGCCCGCGCAATCAACGAAAAACTCATGCCGCTGCACAAAGACCTGTTCTGCGAGTCCAACCCGATCCCGGTGAAATGGGCGCTCGTCGAAATGGGCCTGATGCAAAAAGGTATTCGCCTGCCCCTGACCTGGCTGAGCGAAGGCTGCCACGAAAAAGTCCGTACTGCCTTGCGCCAGTCCGGCGTACTGGTTTAAGAGGAAGTACACCGCATGAAGCGACTGGCTGGTCTTTCCGCCCTTGCCCTGATTATCTCCAGCACCAGCGGGTGTGGCTGGCTGTGGGGCGAGGATGGCTATTTCCGCGACCGCGGCAGTGACTACCTGCAGGCCCACCCGACCGCGCCGATGCAACTGCCGCCGGACGCCAGCAACGTCAAGCGCCTTGACCCGCTGCTGCCGATTCCGCGTAACGTCGCTGACGATAACGTCGCGGGTGAGTTCGAAGTGCCGCGCCCGCAACCGCTGACCGGCGGTGCCGCCCAGCTCACCGACTACAGCCTGCAGCGCAGTGGCAGCAGCCGTTGGGTACTGGCCCAGCATTCGCCAGCCGAAGTGTGGCCGGTAGCCCGGCAGTTCTTCGAGGACAACGGCTTCCGCATTGCTGAAGAGCGTCCGCAGACAGGTGAGTTCAATACCACCTGGCAGCGTTTCGATGAGCTGTCGGCATCGCTTGGCCAGCGTCTGGCCAGCACTGCCAGCAGCGGTGACAGCGAGGTGCGTGTGCGTGTGCGCATGGAGCCTGGCGTGCAGCGCAACACCTCCGAAGTGTATGTGGTCAGCGTCGAGCGCCCGGCGGGCAGCACTGCCGATCCTGTGTTCCCGTCCACCTCCAGCAATACCGGCACCGATGCCCTGCTGGTCGATGAAATGCTTGCCAGCATGAACCGCAGCGCCGAGAAGGGTGGTTCGGTGTCGCTGCTGGCCGCGCGCGATTTCGACGCCCCAAGCCGCGTCAGTCTGAGCGAAGACGGCAGCGGCAACCCGGTGCTGTACCTGGGCTCTGACCTGGACCGCGCCTGGTCTGGCGTAGGCCGTGCCCTGGAGCAGGGTGGCGAATGGCGTGTTGAAGACATCAACCGCAGCCTGGGCCTGTACTACATCAACCTGTCCGAGAAGCCTGACGACAAGCAGAACCAGCCTGGCTTCTTCAGCCGCCTGTTCGGCAGCGAGCCGACCAAGGAAGAGCGTGAAGCCCGTGCCGAGCGTTACCAGGTTCGCCTGAGCAAGGTGGGTGAGACCGTGCAGGTCACGGTCGAGAAGAACATCAACACCGTGGCTCCGGCCGATGTCGCCCGCCGCGTGCTGAGCGCCATTCAGGACCACCTGGGCTAAGTGCGCTTCGCGGTACTCGGAAGCGGCAGCCAAGGGAACGGCACGCTGATCGCCAGTGGTGACACGTTCATCCTGGTCGATTGCGGTTTTTCCCTGCGCGAAACCGAGCGGCGCCTGGCGCTGCTCGGTGTGTCGGCGGCCCAGCTCAGTGCGGTATTGGTCACCCACGAACATGCCGACCACGTGCATGGGGTCGGCTTGCTGTCACGGCGCTACAATGTACCGGTCTACCTCAGCCAAGGGACCTTGCGCGGCATGCGCAAGCCGGTCGAGGTGGCCGGTTTTCTCGCTTGTGGCCAAAGCCTGCGCATCGGGAGCCTGGAAGTGACCGCAGCGCGGGTCGAGCACGATGCTTACGAGCCATTGCAGTACGTGGTGAGCGATGGTCAGCGGCGTTTTGGCATGCTTACTGACCTGGGCTCGTACGACGCGCTGCTGTTGGAGCGTTACCAGGGCCTGGATGCACTGCTGATCGAGGCCAACCACTGCCGCGACCTGCTGGCGCGCGGTCACTATCCGGCCTTCTTGAAGCGGCGGGTGGGTGGCATGCAAGGGCATTTGAACAACCACCAGGCCGCGCGCCTGGTGCAAGAGTTGGGCTGGAACAACCTGCAACACCTGGTGCTGGCCCACCTCAGCAGCAAGAACAACCTGCCACACTTGGCCC
Organism: Pseudomonas sp. zjy_15; assembly: GCF_043101865.1. NCBI lineage: Bacteria > Pseudomonadati > Pseudomonadota > Gammaproteobacteria > Pseudomonadales > Pseudomonadaceae > Pseudomonas > Pseudomonas sp. zjy_15. Next base: position 44,813 of record NZ_JBICII010000013.1, on the reverse strand, counting down.
GCCAGTGCTTCGTCGACACCCTTGGGTGCGACCCGGACTGGCTCCAGGTGGCGAATCAGGAACACGGGCTCGACTGGCGCGAAATCGCCTAGCCCAACACCTCAAGCAAGCGGAGCCCAATCATGGAAAAACGCGAAGAACTTTACCGCGGCAAGGCCAAATCGGTTTACAAGACCGACGACGCCGACCGCTTGATCCTGCTGTTCCGTAACGACACGTCGGCGTTCGACGGCAAGCGTATCGAACAACTCGACCGCAAAGGCATGGTGAACAACAAGTTCAACGCCTTCATCATGCAGAAACTGGAAGAAGCCGGCGTGCCGACCCAGTTCGACAAGCTGCTGGGCGACAACGAGTGCCTGGTGAAGAAGCTGGACATGATTCCGGTCGAGTGCGTGGTGCGCAACTACGCTGCCGGCAGCCTGGTCAAGCGCCTGGGCGTGGAGGAGGGCATCAAGCTGGAGCCGTCCACCTTCGAGCTGTTCCTGAAGAACGACGAGAAGGGCGACCCCTTCATCAACGAATCTCACGTTGTCGCGTTCGGCTGGGGCACCGCCGAGCAACTGGTGGAAATGAAGAAGCTGTCGTTGAAGGTCAACGAAGTGCTGAGCAAGCTGTTCGATGACGCCGGCCTGCTGCTGGTCGACTTCAAGCTGGAGTTCGGCGTATTCCACGGCCAGATCGTGCTGGGCGACGAGTTCAGCCCGGACGGCTGCCGCCTGTGGGACAAAGAAACCCGCAAGAAGATGGACAAGGACCGCTTCCGCCAGGGCCTGGGCGACGTGATCGAAGCCTACGAAGAAGTTGCCAAGCGCCTGGGCGTGCCGCTGTAAGCGGCGCGTTCACGCAAGCGCCTGATACCACGCGGTTTTTTTGAAAAAAAGATTTGCGTTTTAAAAGAACGCTGGTATGATGCGCGGCATTGGAGAGATGCCGGAGTGGTCGAACGGGACGGATTCGAAATCCGTTGTACTGGCAACAGTACCTAGGGTTCAAATCCCTATCTCTCCGCCATACGAGTGAAAAAAAGCCCTGTAAATCAATGATTTACGGGGCTTTTAGCTTGGTGCGAAATTATGCAGCAATGGCAGCATAGCGTGTGCAGGGTACGGGATAGGGTACGTCTTTTCCGTATCGCTCGATCAACCAGGGTCCGACGATCCTTGGGAGAGCAGCCATGCACATCACCTACGTCAAGCTCGAACGCAAATCGGGCACCCGTTACAAGGCCATCATCCGCGATGGCGACCGGGTAATCGCCACCAAAACCTGCAAGCTCAAGACTGATGCCGCTACCTGGGCAAAGGCACTTCTTCGTGACGAGGAACGCCTCGTAGCCCTCGGCAACCCCCATGCTCGTATCACCCTGGCCGACTTGGCCGACCTCTACTTGAAAGAGTGGAAAGGCCGTGACCATGCCCTTGCAGGCAGGATCAAGGCCCTGGTCGCCACTGCTGGCACTCGCCGCCTCGTCGATATCACCGAAGCCTACATTCGCAACGACCTCGACGCCTACGCTCCAGACCATTGCCCTGCCACGATCAATCGGCGCAAGGCGTGCTGGTCGGCATTGCTCCAATACGCAGTGAAGAAGGACTTCGTCAAGGACAACCCGGCACGGCGCACGCCTACGCGCACCGAGGATAACGCCCGCGTGCGCTGGCTCAGTGATGATGAGCGCAAGCGCCTGCTGGTTGCCTGCGATACCTCTGCCTTTCCACTGCTGAAGCCGCTGGTGATCCTGGCCATGACCACGGGTGCGCGCCTGGGCGAACTGCTGTCCTTGCGCTGGGAGCAGATCGACTTCACCCGGCGCACGGCGATCATCGCCCGCACCAAGAACGGCGACCCACGTACCCTGGTGTTTCCGTTGCCAGCTATCAGCGAACTGATGAAGCATCGCCAGCCTGTGGGTCTGGTCTTCCCCAGTGGTGAAGGATTCCGGACATACTGGGATACCGCGCTGAAGGAAGCCAAGCTGGAGGGTCTGCACTTCCATGACCTGCGCCATGACGCTGCATCGCAACTGGTCATGAGCGGCGCCACCCTGCATGAGGTAGCGGAGATTCTCGGGCATCGCAGCCTGGAATCGACCAAGCGTTACGCGCACCTGTCCGTCGATCACAAGCAGGGTGTGGCCGACCGGGTGATGAACAGCGTGTTCGGGAGGCTGGAAAAATGATCGACCTTCGTGAACTGGCACAGGAGTGGGACGTGGACCCCGAGCCGTTGATCGCGGCTGTCGAAGCCGCCATGCAGGGTAGGCGCTACTGGGCAGGGCAAAAGCCCCTGATCGACAGCGCCGAACCCGCCTTGTGCAATCGCAAGCTACAGCAGGCACGCAAGGCCATTGCCGCGCTGCCGTTACGGGCACGGGCACACCTGCATTGGCGTCTGGCCGAAAGCATCACCTGCGGCTTCGCGGGCGCTTATGACCTCACTCCCGAGCAGGTCCACTACCTGATGAAGGACATGGATCTTATGGACAGGATCCTCGACGCCCTGAGCGAGCCGCTCGAACCTGAAGAGCCTGATCGGGAGCTTCAGTGGCTGGTCCAGGCGTGGCAGCGCGCAGGCGGTCAGATTCATGAGGGTGATCGCTACGATGAATACCTGATCGAGTTCCTGATTCTTACCTACCAGTACCTGGGCGACGAGAAGCCGACCCATGATGCGATTCGCCGTCGTCTGGATCGGCTTCCGGCGCTCACCCCTCGAAACTGAGGGGTGAGCGCCGGGTAGAGAAGTCGGCACAGGCAAAATGGAATCTCCAAACAACGCTTGGAGGCTCCACAGATGACAACTGTAAATATCGTATCTCGTAAGCAACTTCTCGAAGCCGTGCCCGGTCTGGAGCCGAAAACTCTCGCCTATGTTTTACGCAATCGGCACGCCAATGGCCTGTTCGCATCCGGCGCCGTGTTGCGTCCAGGCAACGCATTCCTTTTCGACCTCGACGTGTTTGTGACTTGGCTGCGTTCGCGCAAGGCTTAATTCTGCACCGGAAAATTTATTGGTTGGGACGAACCATCTAATTTCGTGATTGGAGAAAAGTAAAATGGCTACTTTTATTGGTACTGAAAAAGCAGGCTTCATCAATGTTGAGAACATCATTTCTGTATACCCGCTCCTTGATGACGACGGGAATGAATTAGCAATGTGCGCAGAAACGGTCGATGGTAAGGATCACATTTTAAATAGCGAAGAATGGAAGAAGTATTTAGAAGTACAGGAATAAAAAATCTCACAAGAAAAGAGGTTTCTTGTGAGATTTGAAGGGGACGCCTAGTAGCAGCGAACCATTAGGAGTCGAGGTAAGTATACCCCTGACTCTTTTGGAGTAAAGGGGTATGTATGAACGATCTATCGGAAATCCCACAGACCAGTACGGCCGTTCGCGTTTCATGCGGCGCAAGCAAATTCGATAACTGCCCACTGCAATTGGAGGTCGCTAGCTTTGACGAACTCGCTGACGCCATTTTAGTTGGTCGCGGCACGGTCAAGGGTAAGACTTTCATCTGCGCTCCAATGGCCGAAGGCTTCAATAATAACCAAGTTAAGTACCCCGGCAAAAAGACCTGGCGCGCCAAGCACTTGGCATTGCCCCGTTGGTTCGCCCCCTTCGACTTGGATGGCTTCGACAGCGTGGATACCTATCTCCAGGTGCTGGCTTTTCTGGAGCGCTACCAGGGCTTTGCCTATACCACGGCCAGCCACACCCCCGAGGCACCGCGCTGCCGCGTGGTGCTGATGCAGACCCGTGCGACCGACCGGGAAGAAGGGATCGCGGTTTGTACGGCCGTCCAGGCAGGTATAGAGCGCGCCCTTGGCGTCGGCAGGGTGACGTTCGACCAGAAGGTTTACCCCGGCGAACAACCTCTCTATACCCCCCTAGAAGGTGCAGAGACGTTTCGTTTCACCGGCGCGCCCGTGAACGTAGAAGCCATGCTGATGCAGGCACCACCCGACAAAAAGAAAGCAACAAGCAAAACCAAGCTGGAGCAGGTGCAGAGCGACGATAGAATCCTGCAAGCCATGATGACGCTTGGCATGGTGCGCAGTACCGAGGATGGCGAGCGGTACATGATCGAATGTCCGTTCGCCCATGAGCACAGCATGGATGGTGGCGATAAAGAAACCATGTATTGCCTGGCCAACACCCACGGCCACGCGCAGGCGAACTTCAGTTGTTTCCACGCTCATTGCGCCCAGCGCGCTCAAACGGAATTCGCCGTAGCCGTACTGGCGCGCTATTCGAAGGCCACGGGCAAGCCAGCAGATTGGGGTGTGTCATCCGCTGTCACGGTGCCCGTCGCCGAAATGAAAGACACCGGTATCGACTGGCTGCTCAAAAACGCACCGCCACCAGTCAAGGCTTACACAGACTGGTACATGAAAAATGCTTTGATGGTGCATCCCGTTTTCGCCCTGTTTAGCTGCCTGCTGTTTGCCCAGGCACTGGTCGGTGCCTCGGTAGCGCTGAAACGTGGTACACGGCCCAATTTATGGATGCTCATGCTGGCCGATTCGGAAGCGGGCAAGAGCGATATTTTAAATATGCCCGTCAAGGCCATCGAGCAACTGATCCAACTTAAATTCGCACCGGCGGTGCCGATGTTCGAACGCAGTTACGAATCGCACGCCGGTTTGTGGTGGCAATTCGTGGAGACGCCCACACAGATATTGGCCGATGAAGAACTTGGGCAAACCTTGGCGGCGATAGTCAACGCCAGGCCAGGCAGTGAAGGGCACAAATTAAGGAGGACCTGGATTGACCTGTACAACAAGGCCGACGTGGAGAATATAGCGCCCGCGCGTTACTCGAAACGGCAAAAGGGCGCCAATGAAATGCCCATCCTGCACCATCCATGCCTCTCGATTGTCGGCACCGGTGTGCTCGAAGTGGTGGCATCGTTGAGCGCTTCGACTTCGAGCGAGGGGTTAACCAATCGGTTTTTACTGGCCTGCCTGAAGTACACCGCCGACGTTGGCAATATCGACGACGAACCCGGCCCGCTGCCCGATGCACTGACCGCGCAGGTCGAAAAACTGTATGCGATGGCCCCGAAAAACCCCATGGAACAGGTGCTCAACGATAGCCAGGTAAAACCAGTGGGGCAGACGTACATGAAGCCACGGGTGCTGAAAACGTACGCTGATTTCAATAGCGACTGGTGCGCTGAAATGAAATATGGCCGTGAGCGCGCCCGTGATCTGCTGGATATCTGGGGGCGCTACGCGGAAAAGGTGCTCAAGGTCGCCATGCTGATGTGTGTGATGGACAGCGGCGACACGTTGACCAAGGCCAATTTTGAATGGGCCAGGCGGTTTGTTCGCTGGTCGAACGAAAAGGCTGCTGTGGAGTACACCGCCGGGGGTGGTGGCGCAGCAAACGAACTGGATGCCATGGCCAAAGGCTTTATGCACGCCTTCGGTAGGGCTCCCGTGGTCAAGGATACCGGCGCTGTGCTCAGCAGCGACATTGGGAAATACGCCGGGAATAAATGGCGGATGAACAAGGACAGTTTCGCCCGTGAACGCGTGATCAAGACACTCATTTTCGATGGTCTGATCGAAGAAGTGCCCATGGCGAACAGCAAGGGTACGAGCTATCGGAAACTGCTGCAATGAAGCATGAAGCAGTACCTCCCGCAACGAGTTGCTTCACTCGAAACTGGCGTACTAGAGCGGCTGAATGGGCAATGAAGCAATGAGGCACTGTTTTGAAAAAAAGGGGTATTCCATAGGTGCAGAGCCAGAAAAAAATTAATCTCTCTATTTATTGCTTCATTGCTTCATTAGTAATGTAAAGGCTCTATTACGGCGTTTTCGAGTGAAGCAACGGGTTTGCTTCGGATCACTTCATTTGCTTCATTCATTTTGAGGGTTGGTGAAAATGAAAGAAATTCTGCTGGTGCGGCAAAGCCAAGTATTGACGGTGCTCAACCCGACCGATGCCGAAAGGATGCTGGCGACCGATTACTTGCGGGTGATGCCGAGGCTTAAGCCCCGTGGCAATGCCAAGCGTATGCGGCTTATGCGGCGGGCACGCTTGGCCGCTGGCTGGCTGTCGGTGAAATTCTGGTTGTCACCTGATGAGGCGGCGTTGGTGAAGGCCGCTAAGCGCCATGGTGAAACATATGCACAGTTGTTGGTGCGCCTGATAAATGAGCGGGGTTTGTTATAACGAAAGTTGTGGTGGCGAGGACACAATAGAAAAGCTCCAGGCATCGGACGGCTGAATCGCTGCCGTGTGTGCGTAGTGCGAGGTCCGGCGGCGACTAGATAGTTCGCATCGGAAAACCATAAACGGATACCGAATCCGGTTGCGATGCCCGTGTAGCCTGGTCTGGACGTCCAAAAGGTACGTTTTTTGGGTACGGCAGGGTACGGATCTGGCATCTGACTGCGCATGGGGCGCACAGACCGAGACCCTGTGTGAAGCATCGTCTGATAGGTGGATCGTCGCTCTGACGCGATCCTAGGAGGTCATGATGTGGAAAATGAGAGCTTCAACGAAGGTGGTGACGCTGTTGGACTGGGAGCGGTGCGAGCCAAGCCGCGACATGCCCTGGAAACCGCGTGGCTCGAACGTCTACAACAGCTTCCGTCAGGCTGTGCGAGGTATCAGGCTGTGAAGTTCCTCGACACTACAGCGGGCAGCACGGCAGCCACCGACACCGCTGTGAAACTGTACATGCCACCTGCTGAAGCTTCCCGCGTGCTGGCCTACCTTGATCGTCTCCAGGCACTTGAGGCCGCCCAACCTGACCCGGCACACGCCCGTGCTGCTCGCACCGAGCGCATCGAGGCGCTGATCCTCGAAGCGCTGGGCAATGCAACGCTGCACGCCGAAGTGATGGAAGCCCCCAATCGTAAGCGCGTCAGTACAGTGATCGACCATCTGGTGGAGTTCGGAACCCGCTACCGAATCAAGAAGCCGCCATGCAGGGAAACGGTCTGTAAGATCTTGATGAAGTATGGATATTTGTCGAGTGTGGCCACAATCTAACTTTGTCCGGTAGTTCACCTATTGATCCTCGCAGCATCAAGCGCACACTTCGACTAAACCCAAACCGGAGTATGCACAGATGTCGAAGTCTGATGTTTCACCAGAAGTAGCCGCCGAAACAGCCAAGAAGATCAAACCACTGGCGCCTGATCGCTTGTCTTTTGAAGACTACCGCATTGTCCGCCACTGCGCCGTCGTTGATCGTGACACCGACCCGCAGGCATTGACCGAGTCTTCGTTCTGGATATCCGTAGCACATAGACTGCATGCTCTCGACCATGTAACGGTCGTGTGGGATGACCGCAGCGCCATGGCTACAGTCATGATCATGGAGGCAAGTCAATCGTTCACGTCTGCCGTGATGCTGGACTATAAAAAGCTGCCGGGAATTATTAGCGATGGATCGGAAGCATTAATCAATTTTGAGGTGTTCTACTCACAAATGGATGGCTACTGCGCACGGCGCATAAGCGATTCAGTATTACTCGTCCAAGGCGCTACCAGCAAAGAAAAGTGCATCGAGCAACTGAAAGCGCACGCGGCATTTAAGGCTTCCTGATATGGATACCCAAGATACCCTGCGCGCCATGCAGCGGCTGGCCCGAGAAGTCCAGGCGATCCGCCGACCGCTGGATCAACTTATCGGTCTCGCCCATCGCGGTGAAACAGTCGATAAGGCCGCTATTTCCAATATCTTGCGCAGGGAATCGACGCAACGAGAACTGGCGCTGAACTGGGAAACGCTACTTTATCGCCATACTACTGGTCAGTATGTCTTAATTTGCACCGCACTGCCGGACAACGAACAGGATGCTCAAGTCCTTACCTCGCGCCGATTGATAAACAGCCGCGAGGCATGCGCCTTCTGTGGGTTGGTCGAGAACTCTTTCGCCCCCATCGAACTGACAGTCGCTCTTAGTCCTGTGGGCATCCCCATCCAAAGCGAGCGTGTCCACCCACGCTGCTCTTTATCTTGGCAGCGACTCAAACTCATTGCTGAGGGCAAATAAGATGAACGCTGACGATCTGCTTGAAGCGATCAAGGCCAGCTTGCTGGACCTTAAAAGCGCGATGCCAGTGGGCGAACTCTTCTTCACCCTCGGTATGGATGGTTCGTCCCTGGCCGCCGAGGTTGAAGTTTCCAGAACGTTGCGCAGCAATAGTTTCCGTCAGCGGCTGCGCGAATCCGGGATTGATTTTTATCTGTACCGTGATGGAAAGATAGAGTTTGCTGAGGTGAGCCATGCCTAACGACATTGATTTTTTCAGCCCTGGCGACCTTCAGCCCTACAGCCAGCCCCTGGCACCGGCACCGGTGCCTGACTTCGGTGGCAACACCGAAGTAGACCTGCTGCACGAGTCCACGAATAACTATACCGGCGGCGGGCAAATGGCCTTCGGCCAACCCTTGCCGCCCGGTGTAACGCTTAATCAGGTCACGGCTGCCTCCCAGCAGCTGGGCGCCCTCTTTCAGTCGGACTTCCTGCGTCTTGGCCACAACATCAGCCACCCGCAAAAAGCCGTTAAGTGGTTTCTCGATGCCGTTACCAACCCGCCCGCCAAACAGGCACCACGGCACCGCTATAACCTGTACGAGCACGTTAACGACCCGCTCTTCCAAGCCTTTGCAAACTATGCACATGACCATGGCTTCAGCCAGAAGTTCGTCACCGACGCCTGTTGGTGGGTGTCCGAAGCCGGTCGCAAGTTAAGTCAACAAAATACCAGTTCCCAAACGCCAAGGATGGCACCCCAAACATCTGATCCGACAGCTCAATTAACTGACGCCCAGTACGATCAATTAATAAGTCATAATGAAAGAGTTAAGGCTCATACAATAAATAGGTTGGCGGCCAAGTATGGCGACCATGGCTACCAACAGGTCATCGCACTTGCTCAGGCACAGCTGGAGCGTCTACCTGTGGCGGACAGAAAATACTTCGACGCTTGGACCGGTGACTTCCCGTGGACTCACATGCTGTCATCTTTCGAAGCTATTGACGGCCTCTATGCCATGGCCGTAGGTGCAAACTCGATAAAAGGCTCTGGTGTTGCGCAGGAAATCGCTGCCTACGAGGCCATGCTGAGAAAACCGAACGAACGGGCCAAGTACATGCGTGACCCACAGATGCAGGCTCGTTTTCGTGAGCTACTTAGACTTCGCGATGGTGGCTGATATGCAACCAAAAAAGATCAAGTGCATTGACAGCCAAGTTGATAAGGGCGAAATGGCTCAAACGCCAGAAACGTAAATCTCAAGAGGGTAAATAAAAATGGCCTATTCATCTACCAATCCAGCCCGTGTCGCCGCTGCATTTGGGCTCACAGATGCCAAACAAGTATTCTGCTATGAGTCCACGCATGCACATGCTGCCATCGAATCGACAGCGGGATTTTTTATCGGCTGTGGCTTCGGTTCACCATCGGCATCTTGTGTCGGCATGAAGGTTGGTGACTTGCTGGTGAATGTAAATCAAAGTGTGTCCGGCACCTCGGCTATTACTTGGCACCGAGTCACGTCGCTGACTACTTCCACAGGTTTTAACAGCCCGATCACGCCCATCTTGTCGGTCGCAAGTAGCTGAGGTAGGAGAGCGCTATGAACGCCAAACTGCAACTGCTGCAACGAAAGATGGATCGACAGGCCCCAGCACCAGCACCCGAAGTTCACGGCATCGGCGCAGCCATCGAGCAGCTGATAGCCGACGAAGTCGAACGCCGGGTCGGCGAGGCTGTGGAACGCAAGCCGCCCGCGCATGTGCAGCGCTTGCTCGACCAGCAATTCAAGCGGCAGGAAACCTACACCAGCTTCGAGCAGATTCCGCCGACACCCAAGACACGGGCGCCCAAGGCCGTCGAAACCCAGCTGATGCGCAACGAGCTGGGTCAGGTCAACCGTATCACCGTGGGCACCATGGAGTTCTTCGTCCAGCGCAACGAGCTTGGTCAGGTTGTGCGCATGGTGCCAGCAGACACCGCGCCACTACCTCCTGCCGTGCCACCAGCCAAAGCCAACAAGGGGACATGACTATGGCCGTCGTGACGTTCGCCCCCGGTGAAGATCCCGTCGCCACAGCCCGCGCCGTCATGTCGGCCCTGTCGCTCTGGCTCTCCGAGCAACCGCGACCCGAACAGGCGCCACCTGCCAGGGCGCATTGCATATACTACGATGAAGGCAAGCTGCGTACACTGACCGTTGTGGTGGCCGAGGGTGACTGACATGACCGCTCGCACACCCACCGGCAAGCCCCGTGGACGCCCCAAGGGTTGTGCCAAGACTGGCGGTAGGACGATCGGTAGCCTCGACCGCCAGCAGCGTACCCTCATCACCTCAGAGGTCGCGGGGGATATCCTCGAAGTCTACCGGCGCCTTGGTGGCGTCGATTTTCTTGAGCGCTGGAGCCGTGATAACGAAACGGCCTTCGTTAACAGCTGTCTCAGTCGCCTGATGCCGCCCGCGCCGAAGGACGACCCGGACGTTGTAAAGAACACGCAAATCAATGTCGGCCACTTATCCGATATCGAGATCGCGATGCGGATTGCTTTCGCCTTGAACAAAGGCTTGATCGCGAAGCGGCAACTCGAAGAGCGCCGGGAGGATCTCCTATGATCGGCGACGGCTACCAACAGCTAACAGATCCGGGTTTCACGTTCGACCCGAATGATCCCCGCGACTATGCCACTCAGTATTATGCGTGGCAGTTGACCAAGGACACATTGATCTGTGATATCACGACCTACCCTGGCTCGCCCGGCGAACAAGGCACCGAGCGACCGACCCCTGTGGTGCGCACCAAGCGTGGGCGACTATCGCGGTAGTCCCGCCGAACAACCGGGAGGTTCGGTGCCACGCCCGGCGCCGCGCCCGCAGGCGTGACTTGCTGTGAGGCTTATGGAAAGCCAACGCGGCCCCGGTGAGCTAAGCGAATAATTTGACACGATTATTAATTTACTACTTCAAGTACATCCTTAACTTTCCTAAGTCCACACTGAGTAAGAAAGTAAAAGTTGCTACGCCTCCCACTGCTCGCAGACTTTCGGATTCGGCTTGTGCATATGACGAGGATAATATAGGGTCCATTTTTTTCACATAGCTATGAACTTGGCGCAGATCAACACCTGAAGGGTCGACTACCTTTATATTATGGGCAAGCGTATCTCTGAGCGTCTTTATCTGTTTCAATGGGGCAATAGTGTTTCTATAATATTTGGCGTCAAACTCATAAGGGCAGGTTTTTTCCAGTTCGGATATGAAGTCCTTGTACACCTGTATTTTCTGGCCGAACATGCATGAACTAATAGACGGATAGAAATTTATGAGGAGTAGTTCTAGCTTGTGCTCAATCAATAGAAAGCAAGAGAACAGATGACCTAGAGTTTCTGCAGTTTCTCTAGTGCGGCTACGCCCCCACTCGTTACCTTCAACAACTAGTAGCTTTAGTTTTTCTGTATTTTCTTCTGGGGTGCCGGGCAAGGAATAAACTATGTCTTCATACTTTTTTTCTTTGCGCTTGGAAAATAGGTTTTTTAAGAATGAAAGCAGCATTATGCCCTCGATAGGTAATTGCTTTTTAATCTGGCAGGTTGCGGTATTCTGTGATTTCTCTATGGGCCGACAATTTCGTGAGGATTTATAGCTCACGTATACTGCCATCAGGAAAAAGGTACATGCCGTCCATCAGATAGGCAGGTTCACCTTCACCGGGGCTTAGCTCCGAATACAATTTGATTTCATCATCGGCCATTTTACCTGTATGGTTCTTGTATTTTTCATGTGCGCCAACATCGTAACCAAGAATCTCCAGGTCATCGCTAGAGATCGAGCCCAATGAAGCCTTTAATGCTTCTATGTCATAAATCCAAATCAATCCGTTTTTTTTATAATAGACACCTTTGTAAGCGCTCTCGTCAGGTGTTTCCTCATAACCAAGTGCTAAGGCCAGTTCGACGCTTTTTTGATAATTAATTTTCATTTATTCCATCCATTGGTAGTGATCCATAGCAGCATATAGCTGCCCATGCCGCGTTTTTGCCGTGCTGGTAAGCCAACGCTACCGATTTGCCATCACCTTGTCCACCAACTGCTAGGAGAGGACGCCTAGCGTCGCCGATCACCTGTTCCGCCCCAGCCTTACCCCAACGGACTTCGGCCGGCAATGTCAATCTGCATCGCTCCTTTGGCGAGCGGCTGCATACGCTAAGTCGGATGAATAAGGTTCCCGCTAAACCAGCGGTAGAGCAGTTGTTAAACGAGCGGGTAGCTCGATTTTTGACTCTGTGCTGTTATAGCGGTATAAGGCGTCATTGCTAATTGAGTCTTCATGGGCTTATAGGATCGAAAAATCATGGATGTGGAAGAAACGGCAACGTATTACAAGTACCGTTCATGCTCACAAAGAACCTGGGAGATTTTATGTAATCGTGAGCTTTATTTTTCTCTCCCTAAAGACCTAAACGACCCGCTGGACGTTTCAGTCGATGTTACGGCCGAGTACGAGCGCGCGAAAAATCACATATATAAAACAGACAAGCACCCGGAAGGTCGAAAATCGTTTCTTATAACAGTGCTGGATAGCATAAGAAAAGTGACGAGGGATACAGGGGAGGAGCTCTCGTTAAGTCAAGCGCTCTATAGATTTATGCAGGGCAGGGGGATTCTTTCCCTTTCTAAAACTTCTCGCGACGCACTTCTATGGTCTCACTATGCAGATGGCCATCGTGGAATATGCCTCGGCTTTAATGCGGAAATTCTAAAGATTGATGGCGCCAGCGGCTCTGGGGATATTCAGTATTTGCCAAGTCCCCCCTATATGGAGAAGTTCTTAGAGTTGACTGAGGAGTTTGGTGAGTTTTGCCGCCCTTGGGATGGCGTGAATTTTTCTGATGAACAAGGTACAAGCTTTTACAATAGACAAGTAGATGCAATTCTTCAAATTGGGCTCTATACCAAATCTGAAAGTTGGAAGTATGAGAAAGAATTCAGAATCACTTCAGAGCCAGGTAATCATGCTTTCTCACCATCCGCACTAGTAGAGGTTATTTTGGGGGCGAAGACCTCAGAGGCCGACGAAAAGAAAATAAAAGATTTTCTTTCGGCTGATCATTATTCCCATGTGAGGCTAAAAAGGGCTTTCAATATTCCAGGTACGTTCAGTTTTGGTTCGCGTCTACTGGTCTAGCCGAGCAAAATCAAATGGAGTCCGCTCTTCCACGAGGTACGTTACGAGGTACGTAAAGCAACACAACACAGTACATTGCAGCTCTACGCAACGACTGCTAGCCTTCGAGATAGCACGCTTTGCGTTGCGTTGTGTTGCGTACCGGAGACCCCAGGGGCAGGATTCGAAATCCGTTGTACTGGCAACAGTACCTAGGGTTCAAATCCCTATCTCTCCGCCATACAAGATCAAGCCCCTGGAAGCGAAAGCTTCCGGGGGCTTTTTCGTTATGGAAGGCAAAGATTTACAGCCAGCATGCTAATTGCCCGAGCGGTTAAATCAAGAGCCCGGAAGCTTCTCGAGCGGCCTGACCGTGAGCTCTACACCTAAGGCAACCATCAGTTTTTGAATAGTAGCGAATCGGGTCTTTTCTCCGCCCTTCAGCGTTTTATAAAGAGACTCTCGATTGACCCCTGCGTCTTGCGCAAACTGATTCACGCCCTTGGCTTTTGCCACTTCACCCAATGCATGCATCAGGGTTTGAGCGTCATTAGCCTTCATTGCCTCTGCCAGAAATGCCGCGATGGTTTCCGGGCTGTCGAGAAACCGGGAGGCCTCGAAGCGTTTTGTTTTGCTCAAATCCAGATCAAGGATTGGCATGTCTTGCGGCGAAATTTTTTTGCTCATCATTTTTTACCTCTTAAAGCATCAAAAATTTCCTTTGCTCGTTTGATGGCTCTGCGTTGATCTGTTTTATCGCTACCGTAGAGCATCAGGTAGCGGATTGCGCCCGTTCGAACGAAGTAGATTCGATATCCGGGGCCTACAAATACGCGCATCTCACTGATACCCTCGCCAACGGATTCGATATCACCGAAGCAATCGTTTTCTGCTCGGGCAATCCTCAAGGAAACAGCACCTCTGCCAATTGGATCTTTTAGGCCATCTAGCCAATCGTCAAATTCAGACGTTGTGTCTATCTGATTCGGCATGCATTGAATGTAGCCTACTGGCTACTCCTTGTCGATGAGTGAGCGGCCGAGTGGGCCTGCGGCTCTATAAACGGAGTGGGTTGCCCATTACGCAACGGGTGTATACGCCTGCAGCGATGTTCGCCTCCCATCGTCGGCGCTTGGTTTGGTCGCGACGTGATGAGGCTAGGGCGCGAGCGGAGCGCTGGCAACGGATAGCGCGGGTTTGCTGAGCGTTTGGGAAATGGACTACATGGCGGTAGAGAATGTCGCACTCCAGCTGTCAGCGTGGGGGCTCGCTTAGGTGCGCTTGCGACATGATGCAATCGGTAAAGCCCCGGGATATTTTGCGTTTCCAGGGCTTCCTCGTACTTACTTTTTCATCATCCCCAACTCAGCATCATCCAGCAGCGCCTTGGCCATTGCGCTCAGGTAATGCGAGGCCCAGATCAGTTTCTGGTCGCCGTCCATCAGGCCGGTGATGATCAGGTCGCGCACGTAACCCATCAGTTCGGAAGCCTGTTCGCGGGCGTCCTGGCAGGGGATGCCGGGTTCGATGCGGAACAGCGGGTGGGTGTTGTTTTCGCCTTGGTAGAAGCAGGTCTTGCCGACTGTGGTGGGTTCTGGTGTGTTGTCGGTGGGCATTGTTTTGTTTCCCTGGATTCTGGGTTGCCTGGGCTGGCCTCTTCGCGGGCTCGCCCGCTCCCACAGGTACTGTGCAGTGCGTGACGGCTGTGATGACCCTGTGGGAGCGGGCGTGCCCGCGAAGAGGCCTGACCTGCTAATGCAAGGTGTAAGGCTCTGTGGGTAAATGCGGCCGCATCTGCAACTGCATCAACGCCGACTCGACCAGCCCCTGTACCGCTTCCATTTCATGGATCACGGCCCGCATCACGATCGAGCTGTGGGCGGTAGGTTTGAGTTGCACGGATTGGCGGGCCACGGACAGGGCGCAGAGTACGTACTCTGAGGACTGGACCAGGGTGTCTTGCAGGAACTGGGTGGTATCGAGGGGTGGATCAGGGACCATCTTGCGCATAAACATCTCCAGGATCATTGGAGCTGCCGCGAGCTTGCTGTCAAACAAGAGGGTGGCAGCTGTACATGGGTTGACAGACCGAGGATCCCGGAGTAACTCGGCGCACACGAAGGTGCCCCACGTACAGCCGCCATAAACAGTGCACGTGTGCGGGAAATCGTCGGCCTGTCAAAGCCGGCCGTTGATTTTGCAACGACGAGCCGAGACTAGAGCGCGACCGAATCCGTCGCAACCGTTTGAGCGGGTTGGCAGTATGTTTGGGAAACGCCCTACAAGGAAGGGGATAATTCTGAGTACAAGTTGTAGGACGGATTTCTACTAATCAATCAGACAGGCTTCCTGCAACATTTTGTCTTGAACTGCCAATGGCACCTTGGGCTACAATGCGGCCCTCTGATACGCCACTCACGCCCAGGCCACACGCCGTAATGATTACGCGCGCTGGGCGATGAACTCTTCCTGACATGGATTCGTTGGATGCTTTGCGCCGTACTGGTCTCCCTCTGCGCCCCTCGCTGGACGGCTGAATTGTCGTCTGCGGCCAGTGCTGCACACTTTCTGAAAACCCCGCACAAACTCGAATGCTGCCGCCAACCATTGGCTGCGGTACGCGGCTGTGCGCCCCACCGAAAATGGAGTGCTCCACTTGCGTAAGAAATTCGTCGCGTCCCTTCTGGCGGTCGCCATCGCCTCTACCACGGCCTGTGCACAGCTCGGGATCAGCAAAGAGCAAGCGGGCACCGTGATCGGTGGCCTGGCCGGTGTGGCCATCGGCTCGACCATGGGCAGTGGTAACGGCAAGATCGCCGCAGCCCTGATCGCAGGTGGCATCGGTGCCTACATGGGCAACCGTATCGGCCACATGCTGGACGAGAAGGACCAGCAGGCCCTGGCGCTGCGCACCCAGGAGGTGCTGAGCCAGCAGCAGACCACCGCCAGCGCCCAGCCGGTGACCTGGAAGTCCGACCATTCGGGCGCCACCGCGCAGATCGTGCCGGGCAAGGAGTACACCAAGACCAAGCAGGTTGAGGTCAAGCGCGCGCCGAAGATCCAGGCGGTGCCGTCGATGAAGCTGATCAACGAGCCGTATGTGACCACCAGCGACAACCTCAATGTGCGCGCCGCGCCCAATCAGACTGGCGAGAAGGTCGGCAGCCTGAAGAACCACACCGAATTCACTGCCGTGGGCTCCACCGGTGACTGGATCCTGGTCGGGCGCAAGGGCGTGACTGTGGGCTACGTGCACAAGAACTACGTCGAGCCCAAGGCGCAAGCGGTCGCCAAGCGCGTAACGCCAGCCGTCAACCTGGACGAGCTGGACGTTGCCGCCAGCAAGGAAACCCAAGGCTTCGACCTGGACTCGGTGCAGTCGCTGCCGACCCAGACAGTTGCCGCCGAAGCGGCCTGCCGCCCGGTCACCGTCAGCCTGAAATCGCAAAGCGGCAAGACTGAGCAAGAGCAGAACACCTTCTGCAAACAAGCCAATGGCACCTGGGAACTGATCTGAGGAACTCCATGAAAAAGCACGCGCTCGCGCTGGCAGTGATCGGCGCTTGTGGTCTGGTACCGCAGGCGTTCGCCCACGAGCTGGCCTTTTCCAAGAAAGACAACATCAAGGTCGAAGTGCCTGGGGATGCCACCGCCTGGTGCAAGCCCCAGGTCGACCTGACCATTACCCGCCCGGCCTGGGATAACCAGGAACTGCTGTCGGGCCTGCTGACCAAGCTGCCGTTCGTGTTCGCCAAGGACTGCTCGACCGCCAAGGTGAGCTGGAAGGCGGTCGATGCCAAGGGCAACCTGTACGCCAGCGGCTCGGGCAATGCCAGCAACCTGGGGCTGGTCACCCTGGCGGCCGCGCCTGCTGCAGTTGCCCCTGCGCCGGTTGCAGCACCTGCGCCAGTGCCGGCACCTGTGCAGCCAGAAGCACCGGTTGCTGCTGCAGCGGCTTCAGCCCCTGCTGCTGAGCCAGCCCCGGCGGTAGTTGAAGCCGCACCCGCGAAAGCAGAAGCTGCCCCGGCTCCCGCGCCTGCCCCAGCCGTAGCTGCAGAACCGGCCCCTGCGCCGGCCGCCGAAGCCCCGGCACCAGCCCCTGTTGTGCCGCCTGTCCCGGCACCTGCCACAGCAGTAGCAGCAGCCCCCACCTCGGACTTCGGCCGCTCGGTGGTCCTGGAAAACCGCAACCTGATGCAGGTAACGGACGGCGCCGGCTGCAAATGGGTGCTCAGCAAGTCGATCATTGGCGACGGCGACACCCTGTCGTTCGGCACCACCCCGGCCATGCCGTGCCCGGCCTCCGGCTTTGGCGAAGGCAGCTTCGAAAAAATCAGCTGGAAGGCTGTGGGCACCTACCGGGGTGATAACTGGAACCGCGTCTACGCGCACCCGAGCGGCCTGATCTTCATCAGGAACCTCGAGCCTGCGGTGAAGAACAAGGCAGTTTCCTACCTCACCGCGCAAGCTGACCAAGCCGCGTTCCTGGTGGGCGAAATCCCCGGCCGGCAGATGAAGGTGTACCTGACCTTCAGCCGTTCCAGCTACGGCGTACTGCGCCCGTTCGGCAGCGACCCGTACTACGTGGTGGTCACCCCGGACGAGTCGTTTGCCCTGGACGCGGCCAAGTACAAGGAAGCTGCGCTGGAGATCTTCGACCTGATCAAGACCACCTCGCCGACCACCACGGATGTGGCCACCCTGTTCATCGTCAAGGACCTGTCGGCGATCTCGAACAACATCTGGGGCAATGACGCGCAGAAAATTACCCGCAACCGCATCGGCATCAACCGTCAGGGCCTGTTCTTCGATGTGCGCGAGGGTACGAACTGGGCGGTTCAGCGTGAGCAGCGGCGGGTGCGTGAAGAGCGTCAGCGCCAACAGGAACTGGCCCGTGTGCATACCCGTGTACTGGAGCGTTACCAGCAGCTGCAGGACGGCATGAGCGACTTCAAGGGGCGTGAAACCGAGGCCCTGGCACAAATGGCCGGCATCAAGGTGCGCTTCGCTTCGCCGTTGGAGCAGCAAAACCCTGCGACCTCGGCCAGCGTGGTGCCGATGATGGTGCACGTTACCGGCACGCAGGGCGACTTCTACACCATCGACTTCCCGAGCAAGGGCCGTCTGGTTGCGGACGAGGAATACAGCGAAGGCTGGTACGTGACCCAGGTGGCCAACGCCACGCCGTACTACCCGCTGGACGATGGCCGTGCCGTGCCTACCTACCGGGCCTACAGCGTGGGTGAGCCCGAGGCTTGCAAGCAGGACCACTGTGCTGACCGCGTGTCGTTCGGTGCCGTACTGGCCAAGGAATTCCCCAACGCCGGTATCGATTTCAGCTGGACCCCCGAGGTCTCCCAAAAGTACGTGAACGACTGGAACAACGCTTCCGCGATGGTCCAGTGAGGCAAACACCATGATCAAACAGATGAACAAGAAGCAGCTGCTGATTGGCGGTGTGGCCGCGGCGGTGCTGGTGCTCGGCGGTGGTTATGCAATGGTCTCCAGCTCCGGCAAGAAGGCTGCGCTGGCCTACTACGACGACTTCAAGGAGCGTTACTTCCTTGAGGATGTACTCTCTGAGGGTGACATTTCCTACTCGGCGTTCTCGGGCAACCTGACCGTCGCCGAGCCTGAGATTCGTGTAACTGCGGCGCAGACCAACGGTGCCCAACAGTTCATGCGCGGCCTGTCAGGCTTGATGGAGTCGGTCCGCGGCAGTTCGACGGAAGAAGGCCTGGCGGGTTGGGCCAAGTACCAGCTCAACGTCAGCCGCAATGTTGCTGGCATATACCTGAAAGCCGATGCGTTGAAGCTGTCTCACGACGGTGACAGCAAGGACGGTACCATTCACATCCAGCTGCTCGGCATGCAGATGGCCAACCCCTTCGTTGCCAGCAAGGGCGCCGAAGTGGTTCTGGTGGCTGATGTCAGCGACGAGATCCAGCCGCGTGCAGAGCTGACCGCCAATGGCCGGGCCACTGAGTCGGGGTTCGCCTGGGGGGCCAACATGGCGGTCCGCCAGCCGGTGACTGGCGCGTTTCTGGTCAGCAGTACGGGCGATTTTGGCACCACGGTTGACCTGGACTTCACCATCAAGCGCTCCAGTGACGGTGAAGGCTCGATGGCGTTTGTCGTGACCCACCGTAACGATGGCTCCAAGGTAGGTGAGATCGTGCGCAAGGCCGACTTCCAGTCGCTGCCGGAGCTGGACGATGTCGAAACCCAGCTCAAGAGTGCGCTCAGTGCCATGCTGATCGGGGCATACAGCCCTTACACCGGCCAGTCGGTATTGGCCGAAACAGTGAGTGGTTTTGCGCGCAAGGCAAAGGTCGAGAACTACTCGGTGAGCTACAGCGGCTTCAAACCGCTGAAAGAGGCTTTCAGCGATTACCAGCAGCAAGTCCCCAAGGCGAAGTTCGCAGCTTTCTGCCAGGAGGTTGGGCTGTCATCGTGGAGCAGTGATTTTGGCTCCAAGGGCAAGAACCACAGTGACTCGGAATGTGCCATCGGGCAGAAGTTGGTCGAGGAAGGCAAGTTCGAAGAGCAGTACACCTTCAAGGAAGGCAAGAGCCTGTTTGCGGCGTTGTTCGTGAGCAAGGCGTATCAGCTGGAAACCAATTGACGGTTGATGGCTGATGAGCAAAGCCCTCGGCGACCATACATTGCCGAGGGCATAGCCCCGCTGTCAGGTTGGCTCAGGCAACTGGGTGAGCATCCGTCCTCATCCCCCGAAACGTTGCCCAACAAGTGCCTCCAGCGCCCGCTGATCGTGGGTGAAGCCGCGTATCCCTTCAGCCAGCTTTTCGGTCGCCATCGCATCCTCATTCATTTGCCAGCGAAAATCAGCCTCGCTCAGTGGTGCTGGCGGCGTCTCGCATTCTGCGTTTTCGACGAGGGCAACCGGTAGACTACCCTCGGTGGCAGCCAGCTCCTCAAGCAGTGCCGGGCTGATCGTCAGCCGATCGCATCCTGCCAGCGCAACGATTTCACCCACGTTGCGAAAGCTCGCCGCCATCACCGATGTGGCGTAACCGTGGCGGCGCATGAAGTGCTGACAGGCCATGACCAACCCGACCCCCGGCTCCTGTGCTGGCACGAACGTTGTTTCAGGCAGGGCCTGGCGATGCCAATCCAGTACCCGGCCCACGAATGGCGAAATCAGGAACACCCCGGCTTCCGCACACGCGCGGGCCTGGGCCAGGCTGAAGATCAGCGTCAGATTGCACTGAATACCCTCGCGCTCCAGTTCAGCCGCCGCGCGGATACCTTCCCAGGTTGCCGCCAGCTTTATCAGGATGCGGTCGCGTGAGACGCCGGCGGCCTCATACAGTGCGGTCAACCGCCGGGCTTTCATCATGCTTGCCTGTGTGTCGAACGACAGCCTTGCATCTACCTCACTCGATACCCGGCCTGGGACGTACTGCATCAAGCTGCAGCCCAAGGCTACCACCAGGCGGTCACAGACATATTCGATCGCCTCCGGCGTGGGCAAGCCGGAGGCGACGGCAGTGGTGCACAGGTCTTCGAGCAAGGTGTCGTACTGGCCCGACTTCATGGCCTTGAGCACCAATGAAGGGTTAGTGGTGGCATCCTGCGGCGCGAAACGGCGTACCGCCTGGACATCGCCGGTGTCGGCGACCACTGTGCTGTGCTGCTTCAGATGGCTAAGCCATGTGGACATATTGGCATCTCTCTTGTGATTGATCTCAGTCGGCAAGTGGCTGGGCGGTGCGTGACAGGGTGGCAGGCGCAGGTGCTGGCTGCTGCCTTGCCAGGTCGGCCAGGCGATGCATGATCGGTTTCAATGCGTCATAGGAAGCGCAGTAATGGGCAAACATCTGGTCATACAAGGCTGTGTTCGCAGGGTCTGGTCGGGCCCGCAGGCGCAGGGTGCGCCACTGGCGGATGACCTCGACATTTTCGACCGCGCCTATTGCCATGGCTGCGAGGACGGCGCCGCCTAAAGGTGCCTCTACTTGCTCTTCGATGGTGAACACGTCATGCCCGGTAACATCGGCGATGATTTGCATCCACAGGTCCGATGCCGTGCCACCGCCTACCACGATCAGTTGCGGGTCAAGGTTGCACCCCGCATCACCGCCTTGTTGCATGTTGTGGCGCAAGGCAAAGGCCAGGCCTTCGAGTACCGCGCGGTACAGATGGGCCTTGTGATGGAACAGCGACAGGCCTACATAGGCACCCGAAGCCCTGGCGTCCCAGATGGGGGTGCGCTCGCCCATGAGGTACGGCAAGAACATCAGGCCTTCTGCACCTGCGGGAGTCTTGGCAGCCTCCCGTTCGATCAACTGGTGCACCTCGACGCCGGGTGCCAGGGCCGCCGCCTGCTTTTTCTCGGTACAGAACTGCTCACGGAACCAGCTGATTGCAGCGCCTGCAGTAATTGCGCCGCCAAAGCTGTAGGTGGTGGTGGCGGTTTCGTGCACATAAGGCATGTTGATCAGGCCAGGGCTTGCATCGCTGTGCTGTTTGATAAAGCCCCAGCACATGCTGGTGCCCAGCATCGCCACATGGTTGCCCGGGGCAACCACCCCGGCTGCCAGTGTTGCCATCGCCGCATCGACACCGCCAGCGACCACCGCCGTGCCAGGCAGCAGCCCCAACCGCTGCGCTGCCGCCGGAAGCAGGTGGCCGATGATTTGCCCGGGCGCCACCAGGCGTTGTGGCATGAGCGCGGGGTCGATGCCCAGTGCTTCCATCATGTCAGGCGACCAGTCGCGTGCCGCCAGGTCATAAATGCCGCCGATATTGCCTGCAGAACTGTGGTCCACCGCCAGTTCTCCGGTCAGATGGTATTGCACATAGCTGTTGGGAGGCAGCAAGTAGCGGGTCCTGCTCCAGACCTCTGGCAGGTTGCGCTTGATCCAGAGCATCTTCGTGTAGCCGTAATAGCTGTCAACGCCGTTGCCGGTGATGCGCGCCAGTTGCTCGACGTCCAGGTGCCTGCGCACCCATTCGGCCTCGGCGATAGCCCGCCGGTCCATCCAGATCAGGCAGGGGTGCAGAGGCTCGATATCAGCGTCTACCGGGATGCCCGAGCCACCGTAGAGGCTGCTGATGCAAATGGCCTTGACCCGGGCTGCCGGCACCTGGCTTCGGCGGACGCTGGCGGCCACCGTGTCGTACACCGCATCCAGCCACACGTGTGGCCATTGCTGTGCCCACAACGGGCGGGGCTGCTCCACCTGATAGCTGGCTGATGCCTGTGCCTGCACTTCCCCCTGCGTTGACATCAGCAGTGCCTTGGTACTCTGCGTGCCGATGTCGACACCGATCACGTAATCCATACGTACACCCTTGTTGTTGGTCTGTTGGGTTTTGGTGCTCGTCAGCATTGCAAAAGCAGATCAGCCGGATCTTGTGCAATGACAGGCTGATCAAGTGTTGGGCAGTGCAATGTTAACGTTTACATTCATGAAGCTAACACAGCATCTTTTCTCCTACAATCTGCTGCGATTTGTCGGTTGGCCCCGAATCGGCGAAAATCCGGTCATCAACGTACCCGCGCCTTCGCCACCTTCCGAGCGTTCATGACCAGACCAGTCAAAGCCACCATCACCGACATCGCCAAGCGTGTGAACATGACCACCGTCACGGTCTCGCGTGCGCTCAACCAACCGGAGAAGGTCAAGAAGGAGACGTTAGAGCAGATACTGAAAGTGGCTCGCGAGCTCAACTACGTGCCGAATGCCTTTGCCCGCAACCTCAAGAACCGTGAAAGCCGGTTGGTCGGCCTGGTGACGGCGAGCCTGGAGAACCCGTTTTACGGTGAAATCATCAAGGCGATCACGCGCGAGGCGAAGAAGCGCGACTACACCTTGATGTTGTTCGATACCGATGGCTCCGAAGAGCTGGAGGCGCGGGCGATCGATACGCTGCTCAGCTATCAGGTGGCGGGGCTGATCCTGTCGGCTATCAGCGATGATGATACCTACCAGCCAAGCTACCTGCCCAAGCTGCTGATGTCGTCGATCCCGGTGGTGCAGATCGACCGTCAGCTGACTGGCGCCCCATTCGCCGGCGTGTACCTGGACAACGAGCAAAGTGGTTACCAGGGCGCTCGGGCGCTGCTTGCACAGGGCTTGCGCCGGCTGCTGGTAGTGGCCGGGCCGCAACGCTCCAACATCTCCTTGTCGCGCCTTGCCGGGATCCGTCGGGCACTGGAACAGTGGCCAGAACCGACCGTTCTGGAGGTTGTGCACGGCGACTTCGTCCAGGCGCCGGCCCGGGACGCGGTGCGCAACTACCTGCAGAGCGGCAAGTGGCCCGATGTCATTTTCGGCCTGAACGCGCTGATGACCCTGGGCGCGCTGCAGGCAATGCGCGAATTGGGCCTGAGCCGCGACGACATTGCGCTGTTCAGCATTGACCAGGTGCGCTATGCCGAAATCTACGGCCAACCTATCCCTTGCATCAGCCATAGCAGCGTGAAACTGGGGATTGGAGCAATCAACATGTTGCTGGACCAGATAGATGACCCTTCGCTGTCACCACAGAATCAGATAATCGAAGGCCAGTTGCTGCTCTGACCCCGCAGGCCAGACCTGCCTACATATTTCGATGCAAATGTAGACGTTGACATATCTATGTACCCTGGCATCAGATATGGCGGCACGCATGTGATGCTGCATGTAAACGTCTACATAATAATGACAACAGCGCCCTTGAGCGGGCGCGGGGAGATGCCTGATGGGAATGCACCTGCAGGGTAAAGTGGCGGCCGTGACCGGTGCTGCATCCGGAATAGGCCTGGCAACCGCCACTGCGATGGTGGCAGCAGGGGCCAGGGTGGTTATGGTTGACCGTGACGAGCAATTACTCGCCAGGGCCTGTGAGCAGTTGGGTGAGGCTGCCATGCCGTTGGTGATCGATCTGCTCGTCCCTGACAGCTGCGCGACCCTGATGCCGGGCATCCTGGCAGTTGCCGGCCAGCTCGATATCCTGCATGCCAATGCTGGCTGCTATGTGGGCGGGGAGTTCGTTGAAAACGACATGGCAGCCATCGACCGCATGCTGAATCTCAATATCAATGCCGTGGTCAGGAACGTGCATGATGTGCTGCCGCACATGATCGATCGCGGCCAGGGTGACATTGTGGTGACCGGTTCGGTGGCGGGCCATTTCCCGGTGCCCTGGGAACCGGTGTACTCGGCCTCCAAGTGGGCGGTCAACGGCTTTGTGCAGACTGTGCGGCGGCAGGTAAAGCACCATGGTATCCGCGTGGGGGCGGTTTCGCCTGGCCCGGTCAGCAGCGCCCTGCTGGCCGATTGGCCGGAAGAAAACCTGCGCAAGGCCAAGGAGAGCGGCAGCCTGATCGAGCCCGACGACATCGCGGATGCGGTGATGTATATGCTCACCCGCCCGCGCAACGTGACCATTCGGGACATGATCGTTCTGCCGTCAGCATTTGATATGTAAGCAAGTTGAGCCTCATCGTGACTCAAGGTCGCTCATGCAGGGGGAGTGCGCCCGCCTGGAAGTGTGCTGGGTGACCTTGAGTCGGTATGAAGGTTCGGAAGTAAAAAGTGCGCAGATCCGCCGGTGAATGTGCCTACATCTGCAATTGCAAGAAGGCTGTCTCGACATGGTTCTGCGCCGCACGAGCAGGACGCCGAGCATTCGTTGATAGAACACTGCGAAGTTGCCACAGCGCTAAATCGTCGGCTGCCAAAAATGGCCGCTAGAAAAGCGGGTTGGCATCCAAGCCCGGTGCGTGAAAAATTCTCGGTGTTGTCACGAAGGGATGCGTGAAATGAAGTTCGAACGAACTTTCCTGTACACCGGCAAAAAATGGCTGGCGCTGGTATCGGCGGGCGGGGCATTCGGCGTCTTTGCCAGCGAAGATGGAGGGTCAGGGTTGAAAATGGTAACTCTGTCAATTATTGCACTGGGTGTCGGGATTGGGCTGTTCATAGGGCGGCGCTTTGAAGGGGGCTGGTGATAGGCGCCATATTCATGGCCTTCGTTTCGCACTCTAAAGGGCCCTACGCAGCTGGGCTTTTTGTTGCTCGCCTGCAACGAGTCATTGCACTTTGTGACTTGGATCCATTGCCTGGGTTCTGTATCATTCGGCCGCCATCAGACGATGGTCGAAGATGATTCATTTAAAGGACTGAGTAATGAAAAAGCTGTTCAAGGCCACCGTAGCCGTTGCTGTCGTATCGGGTGTTGCCCTGCTGTCGGGTTGCACTGGCCAAGTTTACAACCAACCGAAAAACTGCACCTACGACTACCTGTTCCACCCTTCGGTTTCCATCTCCAAGATCATCGGTGGCTGCGGCCCGATCGATAAACTGCCTCAGCAGCAGTAATCTTGGCGGTACCCTGATCGCGACGCGTGCGGCGTGATCCAAGGCCCCCGGTCATGTACATGGTCGGGGGTTTTTGTTTTTAGCGTGACATTCTGCCGCTGGGGCAACCGGTCGCCTTGACGCCCCGGCCTGCAATTTGTTTGTGCTGGCATTTCAGATACAATCGGAAAAACGATTCAGCCTTGTCGGTCAATTCGACCAAAGGCCGAGTCGTTTTCTGGTTCTCTGGCTGCTGAACAATGATCAACAACAAGCCTGCGCTGAAGAACACGCTTTACCGGGGCCAGCCACAGGCCCTCACTCTGTTCTCCTGACTGGAAATGATCAATGTTCAAGAAAGCTGGCAAGACCTTGCTGGGTCTGGCGGTCGCTGCAAGCGTCATGCAAGCGCACGCTGCAGAAACCAAGAAAGTAGACGTGCTGCTGGTCGGCGGCGGCATCATGAGTTCGACCCTGGCCGTGTGGCTGCACGAGCTGGAGCCAAGCTGGTCGATGGAAATGGTCGAGCGCCTGGATGGCGTGGCCGAAGAAAGCTCCAACGGCTGGAACAACGCCGGTACCGGCCACTCCGCGTTGGCCGAGCTGAACTACACCCCGGAAGACAAAGACGGCAACGTCAACATCTCCAAGGCCATCGAAATCAACGAAGCCTTCCAGATTTCCCGCCAGTTCTGGTCGTGGCAGGTACGCCAGGGCGTACTGAAGAACCCGCACTCGTTCATCAACACCACCCCGCACATGAGCTTCGTGTGGGGCGATGACAACATCAAGTTCCTCAAGAAACGTTACGACGCACTGCAGACCAGCCCGCTGTTCCGCCCGATGCAGTACTCCGAGGACCACGCGCAGATCGCCAAGTGGGTCCCGCTGATGATGGAAGGCCGCGACCCGAAGCAGAAGCTGGCCGTGACCTGGACGCCAATCGGTACCGACGTCAACTTTGGTGAGATCACCCGCCAGTTCGTTGGCCACCTGCAGACCCAGAAAGGCTTCGACCTGAAGCTGTCCAGCGAAGTGCAGGACATCACCCGCAACAAGGACGGCTCCTGGCACGTCGAATACAAGAACCTGAAGGACGGCACCGAGTCGGCCACCGACGCCAAGTTCCTGTTCATCGGTGCCGGCGGCGGCGCGCTGAAGCTGCTGCAGAAGTCGGGTATTCCGGAAGCCAAGGAATACGCAGGCTTCCCGGTGGGCGGTTCGTTCCTGGTGACCGAGAACCCGACCGTGGCCATGCAGCACATGGCCAAGGCCTATGGTATCGCCTCGACCGGTGCGCCACCCATGTCGGTCCCGCACCTGGACACCCGTGTGCTGGATGGCAAGCGCGTGATCCTGTTTGGCCCGTTCGCCACCTTCTCGACCAAGTTCCTGAAGAACGGCTCGTACCTGGACCTGCTGAGCAGCACCACCACCCACAACGTGTGGCCGATGACCAAAGTCGGTATCGACCAGTACCCTCTGGTCGAGTATCTCGCTGGCCAGCTGATGCTGTCTGACGATGACCGTTTCGAGGCCCTGCGCGCCTACTTCCCGAACGCCAAGAAAGAAGAATGGCGCCTGTGGCAGGCCGGCCAGCGCGTGCAAATCATCAAACGTGATGCCGAGAAGGGCGGCGTGCTGAAGCTGGGCACTGAAGTGGTGGCGTCCGAAGACCGCACCATCGCTGGCCTGCTGGGTGCCTCGCCGGGTGCATCGACTGCTGCGCCGATCATGCTGCACGTGCTGGAAACGGTGTTCAAGGAGAAGGTCGCTACCCCAGAGTGGCAGGCCAAGATCAAGGAAATCGTGCCCAGCTACGGCACCAAGCTGAACGATTCGGCAGCGGCCACCCAGAAAGAGTGGAACTACACCGCTGAAGTGCTGCAGCTGGGGAAACCGCCGGTGATCGACGCCAGCGTTGAGTTCGGTGGCGCGGCGAGCGACCCGGTTGAGAGCAAGCCCGAGAACGACATGGCGCTGTAATCGGCCATTGTTGTGAAACTAGCCACGGGGGAGACCTCGTGGCTTTTTTTGCCAAGCACAGCGCAACCCTCGGGCTTATCGCCATCCCTGGTAGGAGCGGGTTCACCCGCGAAGAGGCCTGCACAGGTATCACTGCTGGCGCAGTATGCACTCCAGCAATCCCGGGAACCGCATATCCAGCATCTCGCTGCGCAGCGAATTCATATGGGTAGTCCCCACATTGCGGGTTTGCACCAGCCCTGCATCACGCAACACACGGAAGTGGTGGGACATGCTCGACTTCGGCCGGCCTCCGTCCAGCTCGCCACAGCTGGCCTCGGCCACGCCGGCCAGGTGACGGACGATTTCCAGGCGCACGGGGTCGCTGAGCGCATAGAGCAGGCGTTCAAGGATAAGGTCTTCGGGGTTGGGATGTTTATAGGCTCGCATGGTTGACATGATAACGGGGGTTTCATTAATTGCCATAGTTCGATTATGATCGAACAACAGTAATCAAATGAGCCCGGAGTTTCCCATGTCCGCACTGTTCGAACCCTACACCCTCAAAGACGTCACCCTGCGTAACCGCATTGCCATTCCGCCGATGTGCCAGTACATGGCCGAAGACGGCATGATCAACGACTGGCACCACGTACACCTGGCCGGCCTGGCCCGTGGTGGTGCCGGCTTGCTGGTGGTCGAAGCCACTGCTGTGGCGCCGGAAGGGCGTATCACGCCCGGTTGTGCTGGTATCTGGAGCGACGCCCACGCTCAGGCGTTCGTACCGGTGGTGCAGGCCATCAAGGCTGCCGGTTCCGTGCCGGGCATCCAGATCGCCCACGCCGGGCGCAAGGCCAGCGCCAACCGCCCGTGGGAGGGTGACGACCACATTGTCGCCGACGATGCACGTGGCTGGGAGACCATTGCCCCGTCTGCCATTGCCTTTGGCGCGCACCTGCCGAAGGTGCCACGGGAAATGACGCTGGACGATATCGCCCGGGTCAAGCAGGACTTCGTCGATGCCGCCCGCCGTGCGCGTGATGCCGGCTTCGAGTGGATAGAACTGCATTTCGCCCATGGCTACCTGGGCCAGAGCTTCTTCTCCGAGCACTCCAACAAGCGCACCGATGCCTATGGCGGCAGCTTCGACAACCGCAGCCGCTTCCTGCTGGAAACACTGGCCGCCGTGCGCGAAGTGTGGCCGGAGAATCTGCCGCTGACCGCGCGCTTTGGTGTGTTGGAGTACGATGGCCGCGATGAGCAGACCCTGGAAGAGTCGATCGAACTGGCCCGCCGCTTCAAGGCCGGTGGGCTCGACCTGCTGAGCGTGAGTGTCGGCTTCACCATTCCCGACACCAACATCCCCTGGGGGCCAGCGTTCATGGGGCCGATTGCCGAGCGCGTGCGCCGCGAAGCGAAGCTGCCCGTGACGTCGGCGTGGGGCTTTGGTACGCCGCAGTTGGCGGAGGCCGCATTGCAGGCCAACCAGCTGGATCTGGTTTCGGTAGGGCGCGCGCACCTGGCCGACCCGCACTGGGCTTACTTTGCGGCCAAGGAACTGGGGGTGGAAAAAGCGTCCTGGACCTTGCCGGCACCGTATGCGCACTGGCTCGAGCGTTACCGCTGAGGCTTGGAGGGGCTGCTTTGCAGCCCATTCGCGGGCAAGCCCGTCCCCACAGAGACACCACAGGTGTCAGATGCTGCACCCTCTCTGTGGGAGCGGGCTTGCCCGCGAAGAGGCCGGTAAAGGCTAAAACCGATCCAGTCGGTATGCACTCATCTCAGGCCCACCAGCCTGCTCAGCCAACCGCCCCACCCATTCCGCCGTCACCGCCGCCTGGGTCAACCCCAGGTGCTGATGCCCGAACGCCAACAGCACCCGCCCATCGCACACCCGGTCGATCACGGGCAATGAGTCCGGCAACGAAGGCCTGAACCCCATCCACGGTGTTGCCCCTTCGACGCTCAAGTCGTGACGGAACAACCCCTTGCTCAACCGGTGCAACTGCCAAGCCCGCTGCATGCTCGGCGGTGCCTGAAGCCCGGCAAACTCCACAGTGCCAGCCAGGCGCAAGCCTTCGGCCATGGGCGTCATGATGAACTTGCGCTCAAGCGAGGTGACGGCAAACGGCAGGCGTTGGTGCTCACCTGGCAACATCAGGTGGTAGCCGCGTTCTGTATCCAGCGGCACCCGCTTGCCTGTCAGCGCGGCGGTCAGTTTCGCAGAGTGCGCACCACAGCTGACAAGTACCTGGCGGGCATTGAGCATGCCTTGGTCGCTGGCAAGGCTCACGCCGGCACTGTGTAGCTGCCCGCCATCGACCTGCGCCTGGACAACGCGTACCCCGCTGGCCTTGGCCGCTTCGAACAATTCGCACACCACCCGATAAGGGTCGATGAAGTGCCCGGTGCGTGGAAAGAACAGTCCGCCCAACAGTGACGGACTGAGCTGCGGCGCCGCTTCGCGCACGGTTTCGGCGGACCAGAAGTCCACCGGCACCGCCTGCTGTTGCATGCGTGTGCGCAACGCCTCCAGCGCCTGGCGTGACTCAGGCTTCTCGAACACCAGCAACGAACCATCCTCTTGAAACAATTCGCTGCGTCCGATCGAGCTCAACAGCCGGTGCCAGGCGCCCAGGCTGCCTTCGTTCAATGTGCGGATGCCAGCCACGCTGCGCTGGAACGGCGCCGGGCGCAGGTTGAGCAGCAGCCGCGTGAACCACGGCATGGCCTTGGGCAGGTATTTCCAGTCCAGGCGCAGCGGGCCCATCGGATCGAGCAGCATGCGCGGCAGGCGCTTGAGGATCGACAGGTCGGCAATCGGGAACACTTGCTCGGTTGCCAGGTGCCCGGCATTGCCGAAGGACGCGCCGAGGCCGGGCGCCTGGCGGTCGACCAGCGTTACCCGATGGCCCTGGCGGGCCAGTTGCAGGGCACAGGCGACGCCGACAATGCCGGCGCCCACCACGGCGATATCGGTTTCAGCGGTTTCGACCATGCTCAGTCTTCCCGTTTACCATCAAGCAGGCGCCGCAGCTGCAGCGGGTTGCCGTGTTTCAATGCCTGCGGCAGCAGCGCATCGGGGACGTCCTGATAGCAAACCGGGCGCAGGAATCGCAGGATCGCCGCCGTACCCACCGAGGTGGTGCGTGCATCGGAAGTGGCCGGGAACGGCCCGCCGTGGACCATGGCATCGCACACCTCGACGCCGGTCGGCCAGCCATTGACCAGAATACGCCCGGCCTTGCGCTCAAGGGTGGGGAGCAGGGCGCGAGCGCTGTCGATGTCGGCCTCGTCCAGTTGCAGGGTGGCGGTCAGCTGACCTTCCAGCTGTTCGGCTACCTGGCGGACCTGCTCATCGTCGGTGCAGGCAACGACCAGCGACGCTGCACCGAACACTTCAGCCTGCAACGCCGGGTCGGCGAGAAACGCTTCGGCCTGGGTTACGAACAACTGTGCCTGGCACTGGTTGGGGCCCTGACCGGTTTGGCCACTGGCGATGGCCTGGGCACAGGGGTTGTCTGCCAGGGCTGCGATACCGGCCTGGTAGGCACTGAAAATGCCGGGGGTGAGCATGGTTTGGGCGGAGGCCTGCTGCACGTACCCGGCGGCTGCAGTGATGAACCGCTGCAATGCCGGCCCCTGCCGGGCGATTACCAGACCGGGGTTGGTGCAGAACTGGCCAGCGCCCTGAGTCAGCGAGGCGACGAAACCTTGTGCCAGTGCTTCGGCACGGGCTTGCAGGGCGGCGTCGAACAGGAACACTGGGTTGATCGAACTCATCTCGGCATACACCGGGATGGGCTCCGGGCGCGCCTGGGCGGCTTGGCACAACGCCATGCCACCGCTGCGCGAGCCGGTGAAACCAACGGCCTTGATACGTGGGTCGCTGACCAGGGCAATGCCCACTTCGCGGCCGGAGCCATAAAGCAGCGAGAACACACCCTCCGGTAAGCCGCACTGCTTCACTGCTTGAGCCACTGCCTGGCCGACCAGCTCACTGGTGCCGGGGTGGGCACTGTGTGCCTTGACCACCACGGGGCAGCCAGCGGCCAGTGCCGACGCGGTGTCACCACCGGCCACCGAGAAGGCCAGCGGGAAATTGCTGGCGCCGAACACGGCGACTGGCCCCAGGGCCACCTGGCGCTGGCGCAAATCAGCGCGGGGGAGGGGCTGGCGCTCAGGCAGGGCGCTGTCGACCCGCACGTCCAGCCATTCGCCGGCCCGCACCACACGGGCAAAGGTGCGTAGCTGGGTGCAGGTACGACCACGCTCGCCCTGAATGCGCGCCATGGGCAGTCCGGTTTCGGCCACGGCGCGGTCGATCAGGGCATCGCCTAGGGCCTCGATCTGTATGGCGATGGCTTCAAGGAACTCTGCTCGTTGTTCGAGCGAAGTTTCGCGGTAGGTATCGAATGCCGCCCAGGCCAGCGCGCAGGCCTGGGCCACGTGTTCGCCTGTGCCGCCGAGGTAGGTCGGTTCCAGAGCCTGACCGGTGGTTGGGTCGATGGCACGGATGGCTTCGCGGCTGCCGGTTACCGGCCTCTGGCCGATCAGCAGGTTGCCAGTGAGGGTCATGGAGCCTCCTTGGAAATCTAATGCAGATGCATGGGGGGGATTGCGCCCCCTGTAGGAGCGGGTTCACCCGCGAACACCGGCGAAGCCGGTGCCATGCACCGGGTCGCCTGATTCGCGGGCACGCCCGCTCCCACAGGTAGAGCAGTGGCTGCTCAGGCGATGTTCTGCTCAGCCGACCAGCTGGCGTACCAGCTGCGGAACAGCGCGTACTGCTGTTCGGCATAGTTGCGCTGAGCGTCGGTCAGGACGTCGGTCTCGTTGAAGTGCAGGCTGTACTCGGTGTCGCCGTTCAGCACCATCAAGTGCTTGTAATACAGCACCAGGTCGCAGCCCTCATCGAACGACGACAGCACCGCCAGCGCCGCTTCCAGCTCGCGCGCCAGGCGGCGGGCACGGGCGTCGCCTTTGGCGGCCTGTTTGCTCAGGCTCACCAGTTGCAGCACTTCGCGCGGTAGCGCATTGCCGATACCGGTGATGGCGCCGGTGGCGTTGCAGTTGACGAAGCCATGCACCACCTGGGTGTCGACGCCGACCATCAGGGTGACATCGTCATCCTTGGAGGTAATGTGTTCGGCGGCGTAGCGCAGGTCGGCGCCACCGCCGAACTCCTTGAAGCCGATCAGGTTGGGGAACTCGCTGCGCAGTTCGAAGAACAGGTCGGCGCGGGTGGCAAAGCCGTAGTAAGGGCTGTTGTAGATCACCGCCGGCAGTTTCGGTGCGGCAGCGAGGATGGCCGAGAAATGGTGCTTCTGGGCGATCAGCGAAGCACCGCGGCTGAGCACGCGGGGGATGACCATCAGGCCGGCGGCGCCAACCTTGGCGGCGTGTGCAGCATGCGAAACCGCCTCACGGGTGTTCACCGCGCCGGTGCCGACGATGGTCGGGATGCCGGCCGCCACCAGGCGCGCCACGCCTTCCTGGCGCTCGGCCTCGGTCAGCAGCGGCCAATCACCCATCGAACCGCAGTACACCACCGCGCTCATGCCGGCCTCGATCAGCTCGCGGCCCTTGCGCACCAAGGCGTCGAAGTCCGGTTTGCGCTCGGCGGTGCACGGGGTCATCAGGGCGGGCATGGTGCCGGTGAAGATGTTGTCATTCATTGTTGTCACTCCTGGCAAAGTTCAGTCGGGAAAAGACCGGGGTCAGATGCCCCAGGCGAACGGGTCTTGTTCGTCGATCAGCAGGGTGCTGTCGGCGGTCATATAGGCGCGGCCGGTGATGAACGGGCGAATGCGTTCGCCGTCGCGCACGTAGCGGCCATGGAACTGGCTGCCGGTGATGCTGGCCTGCACCCAGGTCTGGCCTTCGGCTAGCTTGCCGTCGGCAGCCAGGCAGGCCAGCTTGGCGCTGGTGCCTGTGCCGCATGGGGAGCGGTCGTAGGCCTTGCCGGGGCACATCACGAAGTTGCGGCTGTCGGCTTTGGAGTCGTCGGCGAACAGCTCGATGTGGTCGATGGGCGCGCCGTTTTCGCCGGTGACGCCCTGGGCTTCCAGGGCCTTGAGCATGGCCCAGGTGTACTCGGTCAGCACTTCGCGGTTATCCAGCTCGATCCTCTGGCCGTGTTCGGACACAAGGAAAAACCAGTTGCCGCCCCAGGCGATGTCGCCGCGCACCACGCCATGGCCGGGCACGTCCACCGCCACATGCTGGCGGTAGCGGTAGGAGGGCACGTTGGCGACGGTGATGGCGCCATCTTCATGCAAGGTGGCGCTGACCTGGCCGACCGGGGTGTCGATCTTGTGCACACCCGGCGTGATCAGGCCCAGATGCTGTAGCGAGGCGACCAGGCCGATGGTGCCGTGGCCGCACATGTTCAGGTAACCGGCGTTGTTGAAGAAGATCACCCCGCAGGTGGCATCGGCCGACACTGGCGGGCAGTACAGTGCGCCAACCAGCACATCGTTGCCGCGTGGCTCCAGCAGGCAGGCGCGGCGCCACCGGTCGTGCAGTTCGCGCAGTTCGTCGCGCTGTTCGGCCATGCTGCGGCCGTGCAGTTGCGGAAAGCCCTTCATCACCAGGCGGGTCGGTTCGCCGCCAGTGTGGGAGTCGATGACGTGAATCTGTTTCATGGGCTTGTCCCTTGCGTAAAAGATCAGGAAGCGACGGCAACAGGGCGGCCGTTAGAGGTTTCAGCGCAGGCTTCGCTTTCGTCGTCGCCTTCCAGGCGTACCAGGTGGGCAGGCACGCCTGTAGCGGCGCCCCAGTAGTAGATGCCCAGCGCGCAGGCGGCCACGACCACGGTGTCGAGCGGGTGGCCGATTACCCCCAGGCCGCCGAAGCTGCCCAGCCACGACAGCAGGATGGTCACCGCATAGAACCCGATCAGCCACGCCGACGAGCGAACTTGCTGGGCCAGCGAAAGGTGTTGGGTGGGTACGAAACGGCTGCACAGCAGGTACAGCACGAACATCACGATCTGCAGGGCCAGCAGCCACGACACGGTTTTCCAGCCAGACCAGTACACGATCAGGGCAGCGATGATGAACGACAGCGGGCCGAGCACGGCCATGCCCTTGACCCGGAACGGACGCGGCATGTGTGGTGCATTGCGGCGCAGGGCGGCGACGCTGACCGGGGCCACGGCGTAGCTCAGCACCAGGGCAGCGGACACCACGTTGATCAGCGCTTCCCACGATGGGAACGGCAGGGTCCAGAACACCGACAGGCCAAATGTCAGCCACAGGGCCGGGCGCGGGATGCCGGACTCTGCATCGATGCGGGTGAAGTACTTGAAGAAGGTGCCGGTCTGCGCCCAGCCATAGATCACGCGCGGGGTGGCGTTCATGTAGATGTTGCCGCAGCCGCTTGGCGAGATCACTGCGTCGGCCACCACCAGGTAGGCGAGCCAGCCCACACCCAGGGCCAGGGCGATGTCACGGTAGGGCAGTGCCAGCTCCTTGGTCACGCTGGCCCAGCCGTTGGCCAGCATTTCGGTCGGCACGCTGCCAAGGAAAGCCAGTTGCAGCAGCGCGTAGATGGCGGTGGACAGCAGTACCGACAAGATCAGTGCAATGGGGATGGTGCGTTGTGGGTTCTTCACCTCGCTGGCCACCGAAATGATCGGCGTCAGGCCCAGGTAGGCGAAGATGATGCCACCGGCGGATACCGCCATTTCCACCCCGGACAGACCGAACGGGGCAAAGCCCTGGACCTCGAAGTTTTCCGGTTTGAAGAAGGTGAACAGTACGCCGATCACCAGCAGCGGCACGATGAACTTGAACACGCTGACCAGGTTGTTGGCCTTGGCGAAGGTTTTCACGCTGCGGTAGTTGAGGAAGAAGAACAGCCCCAGCAAGGCGAACTGCACCAGCCAGCCGAGCACGGTCGGGTCGCTGGAGCCGGCCTTGGTCAGCCCGGGAAACCAGGCGGCGGCGTATTGGCGTGAGGCGACTACTTCGATGGCGATCAGGCTGGAAAAGGCGATCAGGGTGATGAAGCCCATCAGGTAGCCCAACAGCGGGCCGTGCGAGTACACCGGGTAGCGCACCACGCCACCGGCGCGGGGCAAGGCGGCGCCCAGCTCGCAGTAGACGATGCCCAGCAACAGTACGGCGAACCCGCCCAGGAACCAGGAGAGGATGCCGGCCGGGCCGGCGATGGCCGAGACATGGCTGGCGGCAAACAGCCAACCGGAGCCGAAGATGGCGCCTAGGCCGATGAAGGTGAGGTCCAGCAGTGATAACTGTTTTTTGAATTTGCCTGACATGGGTTCGCCTTTTTGTTGGTTATTGGATAGGCAGGTCTGATGTCACGAGATGCGGCTTTTGGGGCCGCGCTCTTGTAGGACTTGGGCGGCTTGCGTGGGGCATAGAGTGAACTGGTCGGGGCGGCGGTTCTTGATGGTTTTCTGCAGAGGGGATGACGAAATCGGCACAGTTGCAGAAAAAAAGTGGTAAGGCGCAAAGCGGGGGGATAGGCTCAAAGCCATACCGGATAAGGGTTTGAGAGATGCAGTGCTAGTGTCGGCCCTTTCGCGGGTGAACCCGCTCCTACAGGTACGGCGCAGAATTCGAAATCTGTGGGGGCCCTGTAGGAGCGGGTTCACCCGCGAAGAGGCCGGCCCAGCCAGCAGAGAACCGACAGATGACCGACGCCGCAACCCTCTACCAGTCCCTGGACCAGCACCGCCCCGCCACCCTTGAGGCCCTGCTCGCCGGTGTATCGCTGTTGCTGCCGATGCTCGACGCCATCCCCAACGCCGCGATCTTCATCAAGGATTCTGCCGCCCGCTATGCGTTGGCCAACAACACACTGGTCCAGCGCTGTGGCCTCAAGCGCCTGCAACCGCTGCTGGGCAAGACCAGCGCCGAGGTGTTTCCGGCACAGTTTGGCCCCGGTTATACCGAGCAGGATCGACGTGTTCTCAAGGAAGGCCTGGTGCTGGAGGACCAGTTGGAGCTGCACCTCTACGGCAGCCGTGAGCCCGGCTGGTGCCTGACCCACAAGCGCCCGCTGTACAACCCTGCTGGCGAAATCATCGGCCTGGTCGGCATCTCGGTCGACTTGCAGTCAGCCGCTGACAGCCACCCCGCCTATCAGCGCCTGGCTGCGGTGGACGAGCACATCCGCCGGCATTTTCATCAGCCGATCAGCATGGGCGAGCTGACCCGCATCGCTGGTATCTCCGTGGCTCAGTTGGAGCGCTACTGCAAGCGCGTGTTCCACCTCACGCCCCGGCAGATGATCCACAAGGCACGCCTGGAGCACGCCCACCGACTGCTGCATTCGGAGCTGCCGATCACTGAAGTGGCGATGCGCTGCGGCTACACCGATCACAGCGCCTTCAGCCGCCAGTTCAAGCAACTGACCGGCTTCACGCCGCGCCAGTACCGCCAGGCTACCGCCAATCAGGTGGCCTGAAACAGCCCACGGGCCTCGGCAAAGCATTGCTCGGCAATCGCCGAGCGCGGCTCGCTACGGCGCAGCAGCAGCCCGACCGGGCTAAGGATGGCGGCGTCGGCCACCGGCAGGATTCGCAGGTGCTCGCTGAGGTCTTCCAGGCCGCAGTCCAATGGCATGATCGCGCAGCATATGCCGGTGTTGATGGCCTGGATAAGCTGGAAGCTCGAGTCGCTCTCAAGCACCGCATTGGGTTCAAGACCACGGCTACGGAAGCTCAGGTCCAGCGACTGGCGGTAGTGCATGCCTTTGCTCAGCAGCCCCAGCGGAATGTCGCCGAGCTCGTCCCAGCGCAGTCGGTCGCTGGCGAACTGGAAGTGCCGCGTGTCGTGCAGCAGGCCCATGGTGGTGGTGCCGAGTTCGATCACTTCGAAGAAGCTGGTATTGACCTGGTCCAGGTAGCAGATACCCAGGTCGAGCTGGTTGCGGCTCAGGCCGTCGAGGACCTGTTCCGAACTCAGCGAGCTAAGCTGAAAGTGCAGTTCGGGGTATTTTTCGCGCAGGGGCAGCAGCAGGTGCATGGGATTGAAGCTGGCCAGCGGCACCGTGCCCAGGCGCAGGCTGCCGACCACTTGGCCACGGCAACTTGCAGCCTCGGCCTGCAGGCCGTCGTGGGCCGCGAGCAGGGTGCGGGCCCAGGCCAGGATGCGCTCGCCGGCCTCGGTGAAGCCTTCGAAGCGCTGGCCACGCTTGACCAGCACCAGGTCCAGCTCATCCTCCAGGTTGCGCAGGCGCATGGACAGCGTCGGCTGGGTGATATGGCACAGCGCCGCCGCCTGGCCGAAGTGGCGGGTCTGGTCGAGTGCGATGAGGAACTTGAGCTGCTTGATGTCCATGGAAGTGCCTGGCGTCTGATTGTGCAGACCATAACCCACGTCTGCGATAGATGTCATTGATCGGCCGGTACGCCATATCGATTGGACGCACCTGGGGCTATGCCTCTAGCGTGGTGAAAATGCCCTTCAAGGAGCTTCATTGTGCGCGTCCAACTTGATGCGGTCTTCGTACCGCTGAACATCGCCGTGCTGACTGTCAGCGACACCCGTACCTACGACAACGATACTTCCGGCGAGCTGTTGGCCAACCGCTCGGTCGAGGTCGGTCACCGGCTGGTGGCGCGAGCGCTGCTCAAGGACGACCTGTACAAGATCCGCGCTCAGGTGGCCAGCTGGATTGCTGATGAACAGGTGCAGGTGGTGCTGATCACCGGCGGTACCGGCTTTACCGGGCGCGACAGCACACCCGAAGCGGTCGAGTGCCTGCTGGACAAGCGTATCGATGGGTTTGGCGAGTTGTTCCGGGCATTGTCGATTCTCGATATTGGCAGCTCGACCGTGCAGAGCCGGGCGTTGGCCGGGTTGTCCAACCGCACGTTGGTGTGTTGCCTGCCGGGCTCGACCGGAGCCTGCCGCACCGCCTGGGAAGGGATTCTGGCCGAGCAGCTGGATGCACGGCACCGGCCATGCAACTTCGTCAAACACCTGTTGCCGATGTAGGAGCGGGTTTACCCGCGAAGAGGCCAGAACAGGCAACCACCCACGGTCAGCTCAACACATACCCCACCGGCAACAAGGCGGGAGGCAGTTGCTGTTCCCCCAATCCGGCCAGCACATCGCGCTCCACCGTCCGCACCATGGCATCGGTCGGCAGATCGTTCTCATCGCGCCCGAACGGGTCTTCCAGCTCGTTGCCGATCGCATCCAGCCCGAAGAACGTGTACCCCACGATGGTGGTGAACAGCGGTGCAAGCCAGCCCAGCGGCTCGGCCAGGGCAAACGGCAGCAGCAGGCAGAAAATGTAGATGGTACGGTGCAGCAGCAGCGTGTAGGGGAACGGCAAAGGCGTGCCCTTGATCCGCTCGCAGGTGGCCTGCACTTCGGTCAGGCCCACCAGACGTTGTTCCAGCAGGTTGTAGCGCCATTCGCTGATCTGTTGCTGCGCGGCCAACCGTGAACAGTGTCCACCGATTTCACGCAGGATGCCGTCGCACACATTGTGCGGGCTGATCGCATCGGCCTGGGCCAGCCACGGTCTGGCAGCTGCCCGTTCGTCCTCGTTACGCAGCCGGGCATTGAGTGCATGAGCGAAACCACACAAGTTGCGCAGCAGTTCGGTGCGCAGTGTTTCGTCGGCAATCGCCACGCTTTCCCGCACGAACGAGCGGGTTTCGATAATCAGTTTGCCCCAGGCCTTGCGCCCCTCCCACCAACGGTCATAGCACGCGTTGTTGCGAAAGCTCATGAAGATCGACAACGACAGGCCCAGCAAGGTGAACGGCGTGGCGCTGACCGGGTAGAAATACGCCGGGTAATGCCGCTCGACCAGCACGATCAGCGCGGCTAGCAGTGTCACCATCAGGCAACGCAGGGCAATGCGTTTGACGATCGACCCCTTGAGGGTGAACAACACGCGCAACACATCGGTGGAGGGGGGGACGATCATGGAAATCCAGAGACGGCTGCTCAGCCGCCGGTCATGTTCATGAAGCGCAGGATCTGCACATCGCCACCGACTTCGAAATGATGGCGATAGGGCTTGAGGTGCAGCGAGTCGCGAATGGCCTTTTCCAGGCGTTCGGGGTTGCCAGGGTGGGCGCGCAGCACGTGCTTGAGGTCTACCGAGTGTTCGTTGCCCAGGCACAGCAGCAGGCGGCCTTCGACGGTAAGGCGCACGCGGTTGCAGGTGGCGCAGAAGTTGTGGCTGTGCGGTGAAATGAAGCCGACCCGCGTATTCGCGGCTTCGGCCAGGCGCCAGTAACGGGCCGGCCCCATGGACGATTCGGTCGATTCGATCAGCGTGAACTGCTCGGCCAGGCGTGCCCGTACTTCATCGCTGGAGCAGAACGATTCGCCACGTTCATGCTCGCTTATCACCCCCAGCGGCATTTCCTCGATGAAGGTGATGTCCAGCTCGCGTTCGATGGCAAAGCGCACCAGATCGACCAGTTCATGGTCGTTGCGGCTTTTGAGGACCACGCAGTTGAGCTTGGTGCGTTTGAAACCCGCCTGGCGTGCGGCGTCGATACCGGCGATTACCTGGGCAAGGTCGCCGGTGCGGGTCAGTTGCTTGAAACGGTCGGCATCCAGGCTATCCAGGCTGATATTCAGACGTGTCACCCCGGCGTCGAACAGCGGCTGAGCCAGGCGCCCGAGTTGCGAGCCGTTGCTGGTCAGGCACAGCTCGCGCAGGCCGGGCAGGGCGGCGATGCGCCCGCACAGGTCGACGATGCCCTGGCGTACCAGTGGCTCGCCACCCGTCAGGCGGATCTTGCGGGTGCCCAGAGCGACGAAGCGTTCGGCCACCTGGAACAGTTCTTCGAGGCTGAGGATTTGCTGGCGCGGCAGAAACTGCATGTCTTCGGCCATGCAGTACACGCAACGGAAGTCACAACGGTCGGTGACCGACATCCGCAGGTAGTCGATTTTCCGGTTGAAGCCGTCGATCAGGGCCCGGCTGTTCTGTTCCACGTTCGCACTCGAATGGGTTGGGACATGACTCCAAGCTATAACCTGGCCGCAGGGCCGTCAAATTGCTTTGCCTGACCGGTTGATCGATGGCCTCTATCGCTTGGTATGGCATCTGGCGGCCCGTGATCGAAACCGCTTATCACGCCGTAAGATCTTTCGATTGGACGCGGCCTCCCCACGCTCCATAGGCTGGAAAAAAGCATCGAAGCGTGAGGATTCATCGCATGAGCCAGGACGAACACATCAGGGACTACAAGGGCGCCGCCGCCGGCTGGGGGGCGCTGAAAAGCGTGACCAAGAGCTGGCTGGGCAGCGACAACGCCTTCAAGAACCTGCGGGCCATGCTCAAGACCAACCAGAACGGCGGCTTCGACTGCCCCGGCTGTGCCTGGGGCGAGTCGCCGGAAAGCGACATGGTCAAGTTCTGCGAAAACGGCGCCAAGGCGGTCAACTGGGAAGCCACTGGCCGTTCGGTGGACCCGGCATTCTTCGCCAGGTACAGCGTCAGCGCGCTGAAGGAACAGACCGACTACTGGCTGGAATACCAGGGCCGCCTCACCCACCCGATGCGTTACGACGCCGCCACCGACCACTATGTCGAAACCACCTGGCAGGAGGCCTTCGAGCTGGTCGCCAGGCATCTGCGTGCGCTTGAGTCGCCAGATGAGGCCGAGTTCTACACCTCGGGCCGGGCCAGCAACGAGGCGGCGTTCCTCTACCAGCTGTTCGTGCGCGCTTACGGCACCAACAACTTCCCTGATTGCTCGAACATGTGCCACGAAGCCAGCGGCGCGGGTATGTCGGAAACCCTTGGGGTGGGCAAGGGCACCGTGGTGTTCCACGACCTGGAGCTGGCCGACGCGATCTTCGTCATCGGCCAGAACCCCGGCACCAACCACCCGCGCATGCTCGAACCCCTGCGGGAAGCGGTCAAGCGTGGTGCCCAGGTAGTCTGCTTCAACCCGTTGAAAGAGCGTGGCCTCGAGCGCTTCCAGCACCCGCAGCACCCGTTCGAAATGCTCAGCAACGGCTCCGAGCCGACCTCCAGCGCCTACTTCCGCCCGGCCTTGGGTGGGGACATGGCGGCAATGCGCGGTATTGCCAAGTACTTGTTGCAATGGGAGCGCGAGGCGCAGGCCAAGGGCGAGCCGGCGGTGTTCGACCATGCCTTCATCGCCGAGCACACCAGCGGCGTCGACGATTACCTGGCGGCGGTGGACGCCACGTCCTGGGAGCACATCGTCAAGCAGTCGGGCTTGACCCTGGCCGAGATCGAGCTGGCCGCACGCATGTATCGCAAGGCCGAGCGGGTCATCATGTGCTGGGCCATGGGCGTCACCCAGCATCGCCATTCGGTGCCGACCGTGCAGGAAATCGTCAACCTGCAGCTGCTGCGCGGCAACGTCGGCAAACCCGGCGCAGGCCTGTCGCCGGTGCGTGGCCACAGCAACGTGCAGGGTGACCGTACCATGGGTATCGACGAGAAGCCGTCGGCGGCGCTGCTCGATGCCATCGAAAAACGCTTCCAGTTCAGTGTGCCGCGTACCCATGGGCACAACGCGGTGTTGGCGATCAAAGCCATGGAAGAGGGGCGGGCCAAGGTGTTCATCGGCTTGGGCGGCAACTTTGCCCAAGCCACCCCGGACACCGCGCGCACCCACGCGGCGCTGCAGAATTGCGCGTTGACCGTGCAGATTTCCACCAAGCTCAACCGCTCGCATCTGGTCACCGGCCGCGATGCGCTGATCCTGCCGTGCCTGGGCCGTACCGAAATCGACCTGCAGGCCGAAGGGCCGCAAGGCGTGACCGTGGAGGACACCTTCAGCATGGTGCACATCTCCAACGGCCAG
This sequence comes from Pseudomonas sp. zjy_15, assembly GCF_043101865.1. NCBI lineage: Bacteria > Pseudomonadati > Pseudomonadota > Gammaproteobacteria > Pseudomonadales > Pseudomonadaceae > Pseudomonas > Pseudomonas sp. zjy_15. Next base: position 2,573 of record NZ_JBICII010000013.1, on the reverse strand, counting down.
TTGCGCCCGCGCTCGCCGCATATGCGCTCGGAACCCTGGATCATCGCCGGCATGGCCAAGGCTACGCTGGGCAACCAGCCGATAGACTGGGAGTTTGCGGTGGCCGACTACAGCCGTATTCGTCAGATGATCGCAGACGTTATCCCTGGTTTCGCCAGCTTCAATGAGCGCTTGCAGCAGCCGGGCGGTTTCCACCTGGGTAATACCGCCGCCGATCGCAACTTCCGAACGGCCACGGGCAAGGCCCGGTTCATGCCCCACGCGCTGCCCGAGGAGTTGGTCAATGCCAAGGTGCTGGCCCGGGGTGACAAACCCGACCTGATCCTGCAGACCCTGCGCTCGCATGACCAGTACAACACCACCCTGTATGGCCTGGACGACCGCTACCGGGGGGTGTTCGGCCTGCGTGAAGTGGTGTTCGTCAATGAGGCCGACATCCGTCGCCTGGGCTTCGAGCCGGGTGAGCAGGTGGACCTGGTGTCGCTGTGGGAGGATGGCGTGGAGCGGCGGGTGTCGGGCTTCCGCCTGGTGGCGTATGACGTGCCCGAGGGACAGGCGGCGGCGTATTACCCGGAAACCAACCCGTTGGTACCGCTGGAAAGTTATGGCGAGGGCACCTACACCCCGACCTCGAAATTTGTGGCGATCAAGGTTGAGAAAGCCAAGGCGGGGAACCGCATTGCGGCGGTGTTGGCCTCGGATTGATGGGGTGCCTGTGCTGGCCTCTTCGCGGGTGAACCCGCTCCTACGGGACCCCTCAGCGCTTGAGGTTGAGGTGATCCTGCGGGTTTGTCCGCGAAGCATCCAGCACCGGTCAGGCGCGATGCACCGGGTAAGCCGTGGTGTATTTCATTTGCTCCATGGCAAAACTGGAGGTGATGTTCGATAGCCCATCGGTACGGGTAATCAGCTTTTTGTAGAACCGGTCATACGCTGCGATATCGCCCACCACCACCCGCAGCATGTAGTCCCAGTCCCCGGACATGCGGTAGCACTCCATCACTTCCTCGAACCCGGTCACGGTCGCGGCAAACTGCTCCAGCCAGGCGCTGTCGTGGCGCTGGGTCTTGAGCTGGACGAACACGGTAAGCCCCAACCCCAGCCGTTCGGGGTCCAGCAGGGCGACACGGCCGAGGATATAGCCATCTTCCTCCAGGCGCTTGACCCGCTTCCAGCACGGTGTGGTGGACAGGTTGACGGCCTCGGCCAGGTCCTTCAGCGAGATCGAGGCATCACGCTGTAGCAGGGTAAGAATGTGCTGGTCGAAACTGTCCATATCGTGCGCTGGCCGTGCAGAAAAATATTTCACAGATTACCCCAAGGCCAGACGATTTGGGTTGTGCGATAGTTGCAGCTTTCATTCTGCCAATGGGCCTGACCATGTCCGACAAGCCGCGCAATTTCGCCACCCGTACCATTCACGCCGGCGAGCAGTTCAGCGTTGCCGATAACGCCATTTTTCCGGCCATCGTCACCGCCAGTTCGTTCACCAAGCGCAGCCTGGACGATAAACCGGAATATTCCTACAGCCGCGTCGGCAACCCCACCCGGCATGCCTACGAAACCTGTGTCGCTGCCCTGGAAGAAGGCGTGGGCGCTGTGGCCTGCGCCTCGGGGGTCAATGCCACCGCAACCGTGCTTGAGCTGCTGCCCAAGGATGCCCACGTGGTGGTGATGAACGGCGTGTACGGTGGCACATTCCGCATCATGGAAGATTACCGCAGCCGCACCTCGGGGTTGACCACCACCTATGTCGATCTCAACGAACTTGAGGCCGTAGCGGCTGCGATCACGCCGCAAACCCAGCTGATCTGGATCGAGTCGCCGACCAACCCGTTGCTGCACCTGGTCGACATCAAGGCGGTGTGCAGCCTGGCCAGGGCGCGGGGGATTCTTACCTGCATCGACAACACGTTCTGCTCGCCGTGGAATCAGCGCCCGATCACCTTGGGCGTGGACTTGGTGATGCACTCGGCCAGCAAGTACATCGGTGGCCACTCCGACCTCACCGGCGGTGTGGTGGTCGCCGCCAATGACGCGCTGCTGGCACGCCTGCGCCGCATCAGCATGGCGATTGGTGCGGTGCAGGGGCCGTTCGACTGCTACCTGGCCCTGCGCGGCCTGAAGACCCTGGATGTGCGCATGGAGCGCCAGTGCGCCAATGCCCTGAAGGTAGCGCGCTTCCTGGAAGGCCACGCGCAGGTCGAGCAGGTCTATTACCCGGGGCTGGAAAGCCACCCACAGCATGAACTGTGCAAACGCCAGATGCGCAGTGGCGGGGCAGTGGTGGCGATGAAGGTCAAGGGCGACCGCGCCGCGCTCAACCGCCTGGTGGAGGCATTGCAGATTTTTGTGCTGGCAGACTCGCTGGGCGGGGTTGAGAGCATGATCAACCATTCCTGGAGCATGTCGCACTGCTCGCTGAGCCCGGAGCAGAAAGGGGTGATGGGGATCAGCGAGAACCTGCTGCGGTTGTCGGTAGGTATCGAGGACTACCGTGATCTGGTCGAGGACCTGGATGGGGCGTTGAAAGCGCTGGTTGCTGTGTGAGGGCTGCAGGCCCTTTCGCGGGT
>NZ_JBICII010000137.1:0-99016 GCF_043101865.1 Pseudomonas sp. zjy_15 | reverse complement strand
GGGCCAAAAAATCTGGCCCTGCTCGAATCCAGCGGGCACGCCCGCTCCCGCGGCCTGATGGCATTCGGCCGTTTTATGTACGCATGATATCGTTCCCCTCTCAGCCATCAGCGCCTCCAGAGACCTTCCGATGCTCAACACCGCCCATCTCCACCCTGGCTTCATGATCGTCCACGGCAACCGCCTCGACGACCTGCGTAGCCTGGTAGTGAGCTGGATGCGTCGCTACCCGCTGGCGCCTCTGGAAAACGAAATTGCCCTGGTGCAAAGCAACGGTATCGCCCAATGGCTCAAGCTGGCCCTGGCTGAAGATCCACTGGAGGATGACCTGGGCGGCTGCGGCATCGCCGCTGCAATCGATGTGCAACTGCCCGGTAGCTTTATGTGGCAGCTGTACCGCAGCGTGCTTGGCCGTAGCGAAATTCCCGAAGTGTCCCTGCTCGACAAGGCACCACTGACCTGGCGTCTGATGCGCCTGCTGCCAGCGCTCATCGAGCGCCCGCACTTCGAGCCACTGCGGCGCTTCCTCACCGACGACAGTGACTTGCGCAAGCGCTACCAGCTGGCCGAGCGCCTGGCCGACCTGTTCGACCAGTACCAGGTCTACCGCGCCGATTGGCTCAAGGACTGGGCCACCGGCGAGCATGTCATCAACACGGCCCGCGGCGAGCGCAAAGTCCTGCCGCCAGGCAACCGCTGGCAAGCCGAGTTGTGGCGAGCATTGCTGGAGGATGTTGGCGAGCAAGGCATGGCACAGAGCCGCGCCGGAGTACACCAACGCTTCATCGAGCGCATCTCCAGCCTGGAGCAGGCGCCTGCCGGGCTGCCACCGAGGGTGATCGTGTTCGGTATCTCTTCGCTGCCGGCCCAGGCCCTGGAAGCGCTGGCAGGCCTGTCGCGTTTCAGTCAGGTCCTGTTATGTGTACACAACCCATGCCGCCACCACTGGGCCGATATCGTCGCCGACAAGGACCTGTTGCGCCACCAGTACAAACGCCAGCAACGCAAGCAAGGCATGCCCTTGCAACTGGACGACCAGACACTTCACCAGCATGCCCATCCGTTGCTGGCAGCCTGGGGTAAACAAGGCCGCGACTACATCAACCTGCTCGACAGCTATGACGACCCGGGCAGCTACCAGGGCGTGTTCAGCGACGGCCGCATCGACCTGTTCAGCGATGGTTCACCCACCACGCTGCTCAACGAACTGCAGGACGACATTCTGGAGTTGCGCCCGCTCGCCGAGAGCCGTGAACTGTGGCCGCCAGTGGACACCACAAAAGACCGCTCGATCCGCTTCCATATCGCGCACAGCCCGCAACGTGAAGTGGAGATCCTCCACGACCAGCTGTTGGCCCGCTTCAGCGCCGACCCTACTTTGCGCCCGCGCGACGTGATCGTCATGCTGCCGGACATCGACACTTACGCGCCACATATCCGCGCCGTCTTTGGCCAGTTGCAGCGCAACGACCCGCGCTACATCCCGTTCACCCTGACAGACCAGGGCCAGCGTGGTCGCGAGCCTTTGCTGATCGCGCTTGAGCACCTGCTCAAACTGCCTGACAGCCGCTTCGCGGTCAGCGAAGTGCTCGACTTGCTGGACGTGCCGGCAGTCCGCGCCCGCTTCGGCATTCGCGAAAACGACCTGCCTACGCTGCACCGCTGGATCGAGGGCGCTGGCATCCGTTGGGGCCTTGACGCCGACCAGCGGGCGAGCCTTGGTTTGCCCGCCGGGCTTGAACAGAACAGTTGGCGTTTCGGCCTGCGCCGCATGCTGTTGGGTTATGCCGTGGGGGTAGGCGAGGCCTGTGATGGCATTGAACCCTACGATGAAATCGGTGGCCTGGACGCTGCACTGATCGGCCCGCTGGTCGCGTTGCTCGATGCGCTCGAAGTCGCCTGCCAGGCCTTGTCCGAGCCTGCTACCGTCAGCCAGTGGGGAGAGCGACTGCATGCTTTGCTGAACGTGTTCTTCCTCGCCGAGGACGAGGGTGATGAATTCCTGTTGATGCAACTGCAGGATTTGCGCGATAGCTGGCTTGAGGTATGCGAGACCGTCGGCCTGCACGACCCGCTACCGCTTACCGTGGTACGTGAAGCCTGGCTGTCGGGCCTCGATCAGGGCAAGCTGTCGCAACGTTTCCTCGCCGGCTCGGTCAACTTCTGCACACTCATGCCCATGCGCGCGATCCCTTTCAGGGTGGTCTGCCTGCTGGGCATGAACGATGGCGACTACCCGCGTGCGCAGCAACCGCTGGACTTCGACCTGATGGCCAGCGACTACCGCCCCGGTGACCGCTCACGCCGCGAAGACGACCGTTACCTGCTGCTTGAAGCGCTACTGTCTGCACGTGACCAACTGTATGTCAGCTGGGTGGGGCGCAGTATCCGCGACAACAGCGAACGCCCGGCCTCGGTGCTGATCGGCCAGTTGCGCGATCACATCGCTGCCGGCTGGCATTTGGCCGACGCGCAGCAGGGGCAGCCAGTGAAACCGGGCGAGCAACTGTTGCACGCACTGACCCAGGAACACCCGCTGCAGCCGTTCAGCCCTCGGTACTTCCAGAAGGACAGTCCTCTGTTCAGCTATGCCCATGAATGGCAGGTGCTGCACCAGCAGGGTGAGGCAGACGAGCAAAGCGAGCCGGGCCTGCCGCCTTATCAGGACGCTGAAGCCCTCAGTCTGCACCAGCTGAATGATTTCTTGCGCCACCCGGTCCGGCACTTCTTCAGCCAGCGCTTGAAGGTGTACTTTGAGGCGCTGGAAGCGCCGACCCCGGACGAAGAGCCCTTCGTCCTCGATACCCTGCAACGCTACAGCGCCAGTGAAAGCCTGCTTGGCGCCGCCTTGGCCGCACCGGACCACGCCGAACAGGCCTTGCGCGCCCAGGCCCGACGCCTGCAGGCCTGCGGTTTACTGCCGCTAGCCGGTTTCGGCGAACTGCTGCAGAACGAGTTGATCGAACCGCTGCCGGATCTGCTGCAACGTCACCAGCAATTGCTGCAACGCTGGCCACAGCTGGTCGAGGGCGCTTTGCCGGTGCATTTCGAGCACGGTCAGCATCGACTTGAGGGCTGGCTGGGCCGGGTGTTCCAGGCGGAAGATCAGAGCCTGCTCAGCATCACCACAGTACCCAACACCATCAGTGCCGGGCGCAACAACCTCAAGTGGCACCGCCTCATTGCGCCCTGGGTTACGCACCTGGCGGCCTGTGCAGCGGGCTACCCCTATAACAGTGCATTGGTAGCCAGTGACCTGACCCTGTTGCTTGCACCGCTGCCGCAAGCGCTGGCCGCGCAACTGCTGGGCGACCTGTTGGTGGCCCGTCAGGCGGCAATGAATGCGCCGTTGCCAGTCGCGGCCAAGACCGCATTCGCCTGGTTGGCCCAGGACGATGCCGATAAAGCAATGGCCGCAGCCGCTCGCGCCTACGAAGGCGACGAACGCACCAGCTTTGGCGAGCGAAGTGAAAGCATTGCCCTGGCCCGCCAGTTCCGGGACTTTGCAGCACTCACCGCTGACGAGACGTTTGAAGGCTGGTGCGAAACCTTGTACCGCCCGTTGTTCACCGCCCCTTGGCAGACCTTGGGCAACACGGAGAAAGGCGCATGACCCAGGACCGTCCTCTGGCACTGAGTTTCCCTCTGCACGGTAGCCAGCTGATCGAGGCCAGCGCTGGCACGGGCAAGACCTTCACCATTTCGGCGCTGTACCTGCGCCTGATCCTCGGTCACGGTGGCGAGCAGGGCTTCGAGCGCGAGCTGCTGCCACCGCAGATCCTCGTGGTGACCTTCACCGACGCCGCCACCAAAGAGCTGCGTGAGCGCATCCGCGCCCGCCTGGCTGAAGCCGCACGTTTTTTCCGTGGCGAACTGGAAGGCGCCGATCCACTGTTGCACCAGCTGCGTGACGATTACCCGCAAGAGACTTGGCCGCGTTGCGCCGGCCGGTTGGAAATCGCCGTGCAGTGGATGGACGAGGCTGCAGTATCGACCATCCATGGCTGGTGCCAGCGCATGCTGCGCGAGCATGCCTTCGACAGTGGCAGCCTGTTTACCCAGACCCTGGAAACCGACCACAGCGAGTTGTTGGGCCAGGTCATGCGCGATTACTGGCGGCGCTTCTGCTATGGGATGCAAGGTGACCCACTGGCCTGGGTGCGCAGCAACTGGGGGAGCCCCGACGCCTTGCTGCCGCGCATTCGCCCGCTGTTCGGCCGTGTGCGCGCCCAGCAGGATGGGCCAGAGCCCGCCGCATTGATCCAGGCGTCGCTGCAGCAACGTGGCACTCAGTTGGCGCGGATCAAGGCACCATGGGCGCAATGGGCCGAGGAACTGCGGCAAATCTGCCGCGATGCGCTGACCGCCAAACAGGTCGATGGCCGCAAGATGCAAGCCCGTTACTTCGAGCCCTGGTTCGACAAGCTCTGCGCTTGGGCCAGCGATGAGCAACTGGTAGAGCTCGACTTGGGCACCGGCTTTACCCGGCTGACCCCGGTGGGCATGGCCGAGGCCTGGAAGGGAGAACCTCCCGAGCACCCAGCCCTCAACGCCATGCAGCACTTGCAGCAACAATTGCAGGCCCTGGACAGCCCGGATGCCCCGCTGCTCGAGCACGCCGCCAGTTGGGTATCGGCGCGTTTCGAAGTGGAGAAGCGCCGGCGTGCAGAAATGGGCTTCGACGACATGCTCGTGCGCTTGCAGCACGCACTCGCCAGCGAGGCCGGCGAGCGTCTGGCCAGCCTGATCCGTGAGCAGTTCCCGGTAGCGCTGATCGACGAATTCCAGGACACCGACCCGGTTCAGTACGGCATTTTCGAGCGCATTTACCAGATCAGCGAGAATCGCGCAGAAACCGGCCTGTTCATGATCGGCGACCCCAAGCAGGCGATCTACGCCTTCCGGGGTGCCGACATCTACACCTACCTTGCCGCGCGACGTGCCACCAGCGGCCGCCTGCACAGCCTGGACACCAACTACCGCTCCAGCAAAGCCATGGTCTCGGCGGTCAACCAGGTGTTCCTGCAGGCTGAGGCGCGTGAAGCGGGGCGGGGGGCATTCCTGTTCCGCGAGGCCGATGACAACCCGCTGCCATTCATCGAGGTGCGCGCCAAGGGGCGTGGCGAACAGCTGCTGATTGACGGTGAGGTCAGTGCGGCCCTGCAATGCTGGCAGCTGGAAAGTGAAGAGCCAGTCTCCAGCAGCGTTTACCGCCAGCAACTGGCCGCCAGTTGTGCCAGCCATATTGTTGCCTTGCTCAATGGCGGCCAGCAGGGCACGGCGGGCTTCCAGAATGCCGAAGGCGAATTGCGCGCCTGCTTGCCCTCGGACATTGCCATCCTGGTGCGCGATGGCCATGAGGCGCAGATGGTCCGCGCCGAACTGGCCGCACGCGAGGTTCGCAGCGTCTACCTGTCCGACAAGGACTCGGTGTTTGCCGCCCAGGAAGCCCACGACCTGCTGGCATGGCTGAAGGCCTGCGCCGAGCCTGACTCGGAGCGCCTGCTCAAGGCTGCTCTGGCAAGCCTGACACTGGGCCTGTCGCTGGCTGCGCTGGACCGGCTTAACCAGGACGAGCGGGTCTGGGAAAGCTGGGTGATGCGTTTTCGCCTGTACCGCGACACCTGGCAGCGCCAGGGGGTGTTGCCGATGTTGCGCCACCTGCTGCATGACTTCCAGCTACCGCGCACGCTGATCCGCCGCAGTGATGGCGAGCGGGTGCTGACCAACCTGCTGCACCTGGCCGAGCTGCTGCAGCAGGCCGCCGGCGAACTGGACGGCGAACAGGCGCTTATCCGCCACCTGGCCGAGCATCTGGCCAGTTCCGGGCAGGCCGGTGAAGAGCAGATCCTGCGCCTGGAGAGCGACGAACAGTTGGTCAAGGTGGTGACCATCCACAAATCCAAGGGCCTGGAATATCCCTTGGTCTACCTGCCATTCATTTGCACCAGCAAACCGGTGGATGGCAGCCGCCTACCGCTGGCCTGGCATGACAGTGAAGGTAACGCCCATCTCACCCTCACACCCGACCAGGAGCAGATCGAGCGCGCTGACGACGAGCGCCTGGCCGAAGACCTGCGCCTGCTCTACGTGGCCCTGACTCGCGCCCAGCATGCTTGCTGGCTGGGTGTCGCCGACCTCAAGCGCGGTAATCAGAAGAGCTCGCAGCTGCACCGCTCGGCTTTTGGCTACCTGCTGGGGGGCGGCCTGGCCTTGGCTGGCTCGGCGCAGCTAGCGGACTGGTTGCAGGCTTTGGCGGCGAAGTGCCCGCACATCACTTGCCCAGGCCTGCCGCAGGCGGATGAGCAGATGTACCGCATGCCACACGCCGAGCGTGAACTGCTGCCAGCACGCAGGCCACGCCGTGCGGCTGCCGAGCACTGGTGGATCGCTTCCTACAGTGCCCTTCGTGTCGGCGATCAGACCCTCGACGCCGACAGCTCGCAGGCCCAGCAACTGCTGGATGACGAGGTGGCCGATGCCCAGGTGTTGCGCGAGGTCCCGGCCGACAGCGGCGATATCCATCGCTTCCCGCGGGGGCCTAACCCCGGCACCTTCCTCCATGGCTTGCTGGAGTGGGCAGGCCGCGAGGGCTTCAGCGAGGTCAGCGGTGACCCTCAGCTGATCGAGCGTACCGTTGGTCAGCGCTGCAACCGCCGTGACTGGACCGGCTGGATCCCCACCCTGAGCCACTGGATGCAACGTTTGCTGGGCGAGGCGTTGCCACTGCCGGGCGGCGACCAGAGCGTAACCCTGGGCCAACTGCGTCATTACCAGATCGAAATGGAGTTCTGGTTCGCCAGCCACCGGGTCGACGCAGAACAACTCGATCGCCTGGTGGCACGCCACACCCACCCCGGTCTGGCGCGCCCGGCTGCGCAGCCGACCGTGCTCAACGGCATGTTCAAAGGGTTCATCGACCTGGCGTTCGAGCTGGACGGGCGTTACTACGTGACCGACTACAAATCCAACTGGCTGGGTGCGGACATCCAGGCCTACGATGCCATGGCTATGGAAAAGGCGATTCTTGACCACCGCTATGACCTGCAGTACGTGCTGTACCTGCTGGCCCTGCATCGCCAGTTGCGTGCGCGGCTGGCGGACTACGATTATGACCGCCATATTGGCGGCGCCCTGTTCATCTTCCTGCGCGGTGCCAGCAGCAGCGGCCACGGCGTGTACCACGTCAAGCCACCGCGTGAGCTGATCGAAAGCCTCGATGCGTTGTTCCGTGGCGAGCACGCGCCGGTACAGCAGGACCTGTTTGCCGGAGTTGCGCCATGAGCCGAAGCCTTGTCGACCTGTTGCCTACCCCTCTGCACGCAGAGCACCTGCTGGCGCTGGCACCACAGGACAACAGTGGTGACCTGCTGCAATTGCTCGACCGCTGGGTCGAGCGGGGCTGGCTACGTGCCCTGGATCGCGCATTCGTGTCGTTCCTGGACGAGCGCGCACCCGGCAGTGATCCCTTGTTATTGCTGGCGGCGGCGCTGGCCAGCCACCAGCTGGGGCACGGACATGTCTGCCTCGACCTGCAACAAACCTTGGCCGAGCCTGATTTCGCCCTGTCGTTGCCGCCGGAAGGTGACGCCCTGATCGGCCCTTTGCTACTGCCATCGCAACTGCTCGCCAACCTCGACTTGAATGCCTGGCTTCAGCGCATCAGCGCCAGCCCACTGGTGGCGGCAGGTGATGCGCCTGGCCAGCAAGCCCGGCCACTGGTACTCAGTGGCGAGCGCCTTTACCTGCGCCGTTACTGGAGTTATGAGCGGCGCATCGACCATGCCCTGCGCCAGCGCCTGAGTCAGGCCGAAGCACCGCCTGCAGACCTGCCAGAGCGCCTGGCGCAATTGTTCGAGGGCGGCGCGCCAGCTGGCCAGGTGGACTGGCAGAAGCTCGCCTGTGCCTTGGCCACCCGTGCCGGTTTCAGCATCATCACGGGCGGTCCCGGTACCGGCAAGACGACCACCGTGGTACGCCTGTTGGCGTTGCTGCAGGCGCCGGCAGTGGAGCGGGGCAGGCCACTGCGCATTCGCCTGGCTGCACCGACCGGCAAGGCCGCTGCGCGCCTGACCGAATCCATTGGCCAGCAAGTCGAGCGCCTGCAAGTCAGCGCCGAAGTACGCGGGCAAATCCCTACTGAAGTCAGCACCGTGCATCGCCTGCTCGGCAGCCGCCCGGGCTCGCGGCACTTCCGCCATCATGCTGGCAACCCCTTGCCGTTGGATGTGCTGGTGGTCGACGAGGCGTCGATGATCGACCTGGAAATGATGGCCAACCTGCTCGATGCCTTGCCGCCGCGGGCGCGTCTGGTGCTGCTGGGCGACAAGGACCAGTTGGCCTCGGTCGAGGCCGGCGCGGTGCTGGGTGACCTGTGCCGGGATGCTGAGGAGGGCTTTTACTCACCGGCGACTGCAGCGTGGCTTCAGCAGGTCAGTGGCGAGTTGCTGGCCGGCAGTGGCCTCAAGGCCGGCGATGAGCAGCGTCACCCGCTGGCCCAGCAGGTGGTGATGCTGCGGTTTTCACGGCGTTTCGGTGAAGGCAGCGGAATTGGCCAGCTGGCCAGACTGGTCAATCGTCAGGATGCTCACGCGGCGCGCAACCTGCTGGCCACGCCGCCTGCCGACGTGCACAGCCTGTCGCTCAAGCACGAGCAGGATCGTGCTTTCGACCGCCTGTTACTCGACGGCCTGAACCGCGGGGCCGATGGCCCTCAAGGCTACCGCAGCTACCTGCGCACCCTTGGCCGTTACCGGCCGGCACTTGATACCGACTTTGACGACCCCGCCTGGGAGCAGTGGGCGGCCAAGGTGTTGCGCAGTTTCGAAGATTTCCAGTTGCTGTGCGCGGTGCGCCGGGGCGTCTGGGGTGTCGAAGGCCTCAACGAGCGGGTGGCGCGGGTGCTGCACAATGCCGGTCTGATCGACAGCCAGCAGCCTTGGTACGAAGGGCGCCCGGTGCTGGTGACCCGCAACGACTACGGCCTTGGCCTGATGAACGGTGACATCGGCATTGCCCTGCGCCTGCCCGATGAGCATGGCCAGCCGCTGCTGCGTGTGGCCTTCCCGCGCAACGACGGCAGTGGTGGTGTGCGGTTCGTTCTGCCGAGCCGGCTCAACGAAGTGGAAACGGTATTCGCCATGACCGTGCACAAGTCCCAAGGCTCGGAGTTCAGCCACACTGCCTTGGTGCTGCCGGATGCGCTCAACCCGGTGCTGACCAAGGAACTGGTGTACACCGGCATCACCCGGGCCAAGCATTGCTTCAGCCTGGTCGAGCCACGTCAAGGCATCTTCGAAGAAGCGGTGGCGCGCAAAGTACGGCGTATTTCCGGGTTGATGCTCGAACAGGTCTAGGGCCATGAAACCCATTACACGTGGCCGCATGCTCATACAATAAAGCGGCCATGTGCTATCGTTGCGCCGATATCGGAAGGGGCTTGAAGGGATTTCCCACATGAACGTGGCCGCAAGGCGAGTGACAAGCTGTGCGCTTTCGCTATTGCTGGCCGTCCTGTTCCTTTCTGCAGGCGCTGCCCAGGCAGACCCCGGTACAACCGCCGCCCAGGCACAGCAACGCGCCAAGGCAGTCACCCAGGTAGTACTGGGTATCTTCAGCTACGCCCGCTGGCCCGTCGAACCTTCTCCTTTGCGCCTGTGCCTGGTCGGCCCGACCGAGTACGCCGACGATCTCATCAAGGGCCATGTCCAGGAGTCTGGCCGGCCGCTGCAGGTGCGGCGCCTGCTGGCAGAAGACACCCAGGTCGCCCAGGCCTGCGATGCCATCTACATCGGCAAGCTTGACCAGGGCCAGCGGGATCGGCTGTTCCAGCGTATCGGCGGCCGCCCGGTGCTGAGCATCAGCGAGGCGGATGACCCATGCACGGTCGGCAGCCTGTTCTGCCTGCGGGTCAGCGACCAACAGGTGGCCTTTGAGGTCAATCTCGACTCGGTGGCACGCTCTGGCGTGCGCATTCACCCCAGCGTGCTGCAATTGTCGCGGCGCCGGGCGGGGCAGCCATGAAGCAGCCCCGCAAGCGTACCGTGCGCCCGACCCTGCGCTCGGTACTGGGCCGTGGCCACCTTAGCGTCGCCTTGCTTGCCGTTGGCCTGGCGGGTATTTCGCTCACCCTGCTGGGCGTGCTCGCCCTGCGAGTCTATGCCAACCATAACCTGCAACTGATCGCCCGCTCGATCAACTACACCGTAGAGGCGGCGGTGGTGTTCGATGACAGCGCCGCCGCCAATGAATCGCTGGCGTTGATTGCCAGTACCGAAGAAGTGGCCGAGGCCAAGGTCTTCAACAACGAGGGCGAGCAACTGGCGCACTGGCAACGCGACAATACCGGCATGCTCGCGCAGCTGGAGGTGCAGGTTGCCACTGCCTTGCTGGAAGAGCCGGTCATTCTGCCTATCGTGCACCAGAACCAGCAGGTGGGGCACATCGAGCTGGCAGGCCAGGGCAGGAGCCTGTTGCTGTTCCTGCTCAGCGGCTTGGCCGGGATTCTGTTCTGCACGGTCCTCAGCGCCCTGGCTGCCCAGTATCTGTCGCGGCGCCTGCTCAGCGATATCACCCGCCCGTTGCGTGGCCTGGCCAGTGTCGCCCATGCCGCCCGCCGCGAGCGCCGCTTCGACCGGCGCGTACCAGAAGCGCCGATTGCCGAGCTCAACGAACTGGGTAACGACTTCAATGCGCTGCTGGATGAACTGGAGGTGTGGCATAGCCACCTGCAGAGCGAAAACCAGACCCTGGCCCATCAGGCCAGCCACGACAGCCTGACCGGCTTGCCCAACCGCGCCTTCTTTGAAGGGCGCCTGAGCCGCAGCGTGCAAAATGCGGCGCGCCAGCAGGACCACCTGGCAGTGCTGTTCCTCGACAGCGACCACTTCAAGCAGATCAACGACACCCTCGGCCACGCCGTGGGTGACGAGGTGCTGATCAGCGTGGCCGAACGTGTGCGCGCCCAGCTGCGTGAGCAAGACCTGGTGGCGCGCCTGGGTGGCGACGAGTTTGCCGTGCTGTTGACGCCTTTGCATTCGCGCAAGGACGCCGAACACATTGCCGAGAAGATCGTTGCCAGCATGAAGTTGCCGGTGCAACTGGACAGTGGCCGCAGTATCTCCACCTCGCTGAGTGTCGGTATTGCCTATTACCCGGATGACGGCGCTGACCCCGCCAGTCTTCTCAATGCCGCCGATGCGGCAATGTACCAGGCCAAGCGCAAACGCCGTGGCCATTGGCAAGTGGCGCAGACGGAACGGTCCGCCAACGAAATCAGGAACAGGAGTTGAACCCGTGATGCAAGCTTTACGATTCCCGCTTTGGGCCTTGTTGCTCGCCCTGCTGGCGCTGACCGGTTGTCAGAGCGCACCCCCCAAGGGCCTTACCCCAGAACAGATTGCTGTGCTCAAGCGCGAAGGTTTCACCCCGACCGATGAAGGTTGGGCCTACGACTTGTCTGGCAAAGTGCTGTTCGGCAGCGATCTGGACAGCCTCAACGGCCAGAGCCAGGCGATTGTCGAGCGCATCGGCAAGGCGCTGCTCGGCGTTGGTATCCAGGGCGTGCGGGTGGACGGGCATGCCGACTCGTCGGGCAAGGCGGCATACAACCAGCAGCTTTCCGAGCGCCGCGCGCAAAGCGTGACCAAGGCACTGGTGGGGATTGGCATGCAGGCGCAGAACATTCAGAGCCGTGGCCTGGGCAGCAGCCAGCCGGTGGCGGACAACCGCACCAGCGCCGGGCGTACCGAGAACCGTCGGGTGTCCATCGTGGTAGCGTCCTACTGATCGTCGCCGCACGGGCAGTCACAATCTCCAGTGAGAGCGGGCGTGCCCGCGAAGCAGGCAACGCGGTGTCTGGCACCGGCTTCGCCGGTGTTCGCGGGCAAGCCCGCTCCCACAGGATCTGTGCTTGTCCTTGGAAATGCGCAGGCCCATCAGTCACATATCCCCTGTGGGAGCGGGCGTGCCCGCGAAGCAGGCAACGCGGTGTCTGGCAGCGGCTTCGCCGGTGTTCGCGGGCAAGCCCGCTCCTACAGGGGCTGTGTTGCCTTCGGAAATGCGCAGGCCCATCAGTCCTGGGCAAAGCGCATCTCGCGGGTTTGCCCCATCAACAACGGCGCATTCGCCTCGGTCACCCCGCGGATGTAATCCCACAGCAGGGTAATGCGCTTCAACTTGCGCAAGTCTTCCCGGCAGTACATCCAGAAGTGCCGCGTGACCTCGATCTCCTCCGGCAACACCGTGACCAATCGCGGGTCCTGCGCGGCGAGGAAGCACGGCAATATCGCCAGCCCACGCCCCTGCAGCGCTGCCGTGTACTGCGCGATCACGCTGGTACTGCGCAAATGCGCGCTGGCGTTGGGGATCAGGTTGGCCAGGTACAGCAGCTCGGAGCTGAACGCCAGGTCATCCACGTAACTGATGAACGGGTGTTTGGCCAGATCCGTCACCTGGCGGATCGGCGCGTGGCTGTCCAGGTAGTCCTGGGTGGCATACAACCGCAAGCGGTAGTCGCACAGCTTGCAGCACACATAAGGCCCATGCTCGGGCCGCTCCAGCGCGATGACGATGTCCGCCTCACGTTTGGACAGGCTGATGAAGTGCGGCAGCGGCAGGATGTCCACCGAAATCGCCGGGTAGGCGTCGACGAAGTGGCTTAGCTGCGGCGTGATGAAGAAGCTGCCAAAGCCCTCGGTGCAGCCCATGCGCACATGGCCCGACAATGCCACCCCCGACCCGGACACCTGCTCGCAAGCCATGTGCAGCGTGCTCTCGATGGATTCGGCATATCCCAACAGGCGCTGGCCCTCGGCGGTCAGCACAAAGCCGTTGGTGCGCGACTTTTCGAACAGCAAGGTGCCCAGCGCGCCCTCCAGCGAGCTGATGCGTCGCGACACGGTGGTGTAGTCCACGCTCAGCCGCTTGGCAGCACTGCTGGCCTTGCGGGTGCGAGCCACTTCGAGGAAAAACTTCAAATCGTCCCAGTTGAGCGCGCTCAGGGATGTGAGGTCTTTTTGCATGATGATCCGGTTTTTTTGTGCGTTCTTGTTGGATGTTTGCACATCTATACTCGAAACAAGCCTCAGGACGCCACCTCGCGTTTGCCCGGCGCTGGCGATCTCGTCCCGACAACAATTCCAAGGAGAACGCAGATGAACGCACCGCAATCCCCTAACAGCACCAAGGTTGAGCAGGTCAAGCTGCTGATCGACGGCCAGTGGGTCGAGTCCAAAACCACCGAATGGCGTGACATCGTCAACCCGGCCACCCAAGAGGTGCTGGCGCGCGTACCGTTCGCCACCGTCGAGGAAGTCGACGCAGCCGTGGCCGCCGCGCAACGCGCATTCCAGACCTGGCGTAACACCCCGATCGGCGCCCGCATGCGCATCATGCTCAAGCTGCAGGCGCTGATCCGCGAACACACCAAACGCATTGCCCAGGTGCTCAGCGCCGAGCAGGGCAAGACCCTGGCCGACGCTGAAGGCGATATCTTCCGCGGCCTGGAAGTGGTCGAGCATGCTGCGTCCATTGGTACCCTGCAGATGGGCGAATTCGCCGAGAACGTCGCCGGCGGTGTCGATACCTACACCTTGCGCCAGCCGATCGGCGTATGCGCTGGCATCACCCCGTTCAACTTCCCGGCAATGATCCCGCTGTGGATGTTCCCCATGGCCATCGTCTGCGGCAACACCTTCGTGCTCAAACCATCCGAGCAGGATCCGCTGTCGACCATGCTTCTGGTCGAGCTGGCGCTGGAAGCCGGCGTACCGGCCGGCGTGCTGAACGTGGTGCACGGCGGCAAGCAGGTGGTGGATGCCATTTGCACCCACCAGGACATCAAGGCGATTTCCTTCGTGGGCTCTACTGAAGTCGGCACGCACGTGTACAACCTCGGCAGCCAGCATGGCAAGCGTGTGCAGTCAATGATGGGCGCCAAGAACCACGCGGTGGTGCTGCCTGATGCCAACCGCACGCAAACCATCAATGCGCTGGTCGGTGCTGCCTTTGGTGCGGCGGGCCAGCGCTGCATGGCTACCTCGGTGGCGGTGTTGGTGGGCAAGGCCCGCGAATGGTTGCCGGATATCAAGGAGGCTGCCAGCAAGCTCAAGGTCAATGCAGGCTGTGAGCCGGGCACCGACGTTGGCCCGGTGGTTTCCAAGCGTGCCAAGGAGCGTGTGCTGGGCCTGATCGAAAGCGGTATCAAGGAAGGCGCCAAGCTGGAACTCGACGGCCGTGACGTCAAGGTACCTGGCTATGAGCAAGGCAACTTCGTCGGCCCGACCCTGTTCTCGGGCGTGAAGACCGACATGCAGGTGTATACCCAGGAAATCTTCGGCCCGGTGCTGGTGACCCTGGAAGTCGACACGCTCGACGAGGCCATCGCCCTGGTCAACGCTAACCCGTTCGGCAACGGCACCGGCCTGTTCACCCAGAGCGGCGCGGCAGCACGCAAGTTCCAGAGCGAAATCGATATCGGCCAGGTCGGCATCAACATCCCGATCCCGGTACCCGTACCGTTCTTCAGCTTCACCGGCTCGCGTGGTTCCAAGCTCGGTGATCTCGGGCCGTACGGCAAGCAAGTGGTGCAGTTCTACACTCAGACCAAGACTGTCACTGCTCGCTGGTTCGATGACGACAGCGTCAACGACGGTGTGAACACCACCATTAGCCTGCGCTAAGGAGTACGTCATGCGTATCGCATTCATCGGCCTGGGCAACATGGGCGCGCCCATGGCCCGCAACCTGATCAAGGCCGGGCATCAGCTCAACCTGTTCGACCTGAACAAGGCCGTGCTGGCCGAGCTGGCAGAACTGGGCGGGCAGATCAGCCCCTCGCCCAAGGACGCGGCGGCCAACAGCGAGCTGGTGATCACCATGCTGCCGGCCGCAGCCCATGTGCGTAGCGTGTACTTGAACGAGGACGGCGTATTGGCCGGCATTCGTCCTGGCACGCCGACCGTTGACTGCAGCACCATCGACCCGCAGACCGCACGTGATGTGTCCAGGGCTGCAGCGGCCAAGGGCGTGGACATGGGTGATGCACCGGTTTCCGGTGGCACTGGCGGCGCCGCGGCCGGCACCCTGACGTTCATGGTTGGCGCCAGTACCGAGTTGTTCGCCAGCCTCAAGCCGGTACTGGAGCAGATGGGTCGCAACATCGTGCACTGCGGGGAAGTCGGTACCGGCCAGATCGCCAAGATCTGCAACAACCTGCTGTTAGGCATTTCGATGATCGGCGTGTCCGAGGCCATGGCCCTGGGTAACGCGCTGGGTATCGATACCAAGGTGCTGGCCGGCATCATCAACAGTTCGACCGGACGTTGCTGGAGCTCGGACACCTATAACCCGTGGCCGGGCATCATCGAAACCGCACCGGCATCGCGTGGCTACACCGGTGGTTTTGGCGCGGAGCTCATGCTCAAGGACCTGGGGCTGGCTACCGAAGCGGCACGCCAGGCACACCAACCGGTGATTCTCGGTGCCGTGGCCCAGCAGTTGTACCAGGCCATGAGCCTGCGAGGCGAAGGTGGCAAGGACTTCTCGGCCATCGTCGAGGGTTATCGCAAGAAGGAGTGATGCAAGAGGTGGATTTCATCGCGGGCCAGGCGGCCTTCCCTCTGTAACTGCGCACCAGAGGGAAGGGCGTCTGCTCCGCGATTTTTTTCGTCCACGCTTACAGGTATTGCGCGGCCGTGGTAGGAGCGGGTTCACCCGCGAATGCTACAGAAGCCTCACCGCCGCATTAGCAGGTAAACCCGCGCCTACAAGTCAGGCGAAGACGAAATACTTGCGTACAGTCTCGACCACTTCCCAGGTACCTTTCATGCCTGGCTCGATCACGAACACATCACCTGCTTTCAGGTGCTTCGGCTCTTCGCCTTCCGGGGTGATGATGCAGTAGCCATCGAGGAAGTGGCAGAACTCCCATTTATCGTAGTTGACCTCGAACTTGCCCGGGGTGCAGATCCAGGTGCCCATGATCTTGCTGCCGTCGGCCGACAGGTAGGCATTGAGGTTGACGGTGTGCGGATCGCCGCCGATGCGCTTCCACTTGGTGGCGTCCACGACCGGCGTCGGGCAGGTTTCGCGCAGGACGGTGATGAAATCGGACATGGCACAACTCCTGGTGACTGGCTGAATGACTGGTCACCATAGGCCCAACGGCCGAGCCGCAGTTGCCTGGGCTCGACGTCCAGGTGTCTGGTCGCGCTATGGCAGGCGGTTTGCCTCGACAGTGGAGTGCGCCCCTGCGCGTCAGCCAGTAAAGGTGGCTACCAGTTCTGCGGCATAGCCTGGTAATGCCGCAAAATCCCGCGCGCACACCAGCAACCGGCGGTTGGCCCATGGCTCCTGCAGCGCCACCCAGTGCAACGGCAGCATGCCTTGCCAGCGCTGCACCGCTGCCAGCGGCACCACGCCGATTCCGGCCCCGCCCGCGACCATGCGGATCACCCCATCAAACCCCTCCGCACGCACCCGAACCTGCATGCGTTGCCCTTCGTGCAGCGCTTGCTCTTCCAGGTACAACCCCAATGCACTGAGCGCCCCCAGGCCTACATAGCCATGGGCCAGGCTATCGACGAAGCTTGGCGCCAGCGCACTGGCCAGAGGGTGGCCCAGCGGTGTCACTAGCACCAGCGGGTCGTCTCGAAACGGCCGGGTCTGCAGGTGCTCGCTGGGGGCGGCTGTGGAAACGATACCCAGGTCGGCCATGCCTTGGGTAATTGCCTGCACGATGCGCAAACTTGGCAGCTCTTGCACGTCCACGCTGACGCCCGGGTTTTCAGCCAGATAGCTGGCCAGCAGTTCGGGCAAGTATTCGGTCAGCGCTGCGGTGTTGCACAGCAGGCGCACTTGGCCTTGCTGCCCTTGCGCGTATTGGCCCAGGTCGAACTGCAGGCGTTCGACCTGCTGCGTTATCAGCCGTGCATGCTGCAACAGTGCCTGGCCAGCCGGCGTTGGTTGTACGCCACGGCGGTTACGTTCCAGCAAGGGAATGCCCAGCGATGCTTCCATGGCGCGGATGCGCGCACTGGCTGCCGGCAGCGACAGATGGCTGCGGCTGGCGCCGGCGGTGATGTTGCCGCACTCCAGGGTGTGCTGGAACAGCTTGAGGTCGGTCAGGTCGAAATGCATGTGGCTCTGTCCTGGCAAGAGGCTGGCTGAGTATATGGCAGATTCTCACGTTGTCCGGGGTGCGCCATCATCGGCCCCATGACTACCTTGCTCGCTTTCTACCAGAACATTGGCCCGGCACTGTCGTTGCTGGTTGTACTGACCTTCCTGCTGGCTGGCGCAGTGAAGGGGGTCATCGGTCTGGGCCTGCCGACCATTGCCATGGGCCTGTTGGGCCTGGCTATGCCGCCGGCGCAGGCTGCCGCATTGCTGATCGTGCCCTCGACGCTCACCAACCTGTGGCAGTTGGCCTGCGGCGGGCACCTGCGAGGGTTGTTGGTCCGCCTGGGGCCGATGCTGGTATTGATCTTTGTCGGCACCTTGCTGGGCAGCGCCTGGGTGGGAATCAACAGCGGCCCATGGGCTGCGCACGCGCTGGGGGGCGCCTTGCTGGTCTATGCGTTGTATGGGTTGGTCGGTTTGGGCCTGCATGTGAAACCGGCACACGAGCGCTGGCTGGGACCGCTTTGCGGGCTGGTCACGGGTGTGGTCACGGCGTCGACCGGGGTGTTCGTGATGCCAGCGGTGCCTTACCTGCAGAGCCTGGGTTTGAACCGCGAGCAGATGATCCAGGCCCTGGGCTTGTCGTTTACGGTGTCGACCCTGGCCTTGGCCCTAGGCCTGGCCGGGCAGGATGCCTTGGGTGGCCAGGCGCTAGGAGCGTCGCTGCTGATGCTGGCGCCGGCCTTGCTCGGCATGCTGGCGGGGCAGTGGCTGCGTCAGCGGATCAGCGCGCTGCTGTTCAAGCGTTGTTTTTTCATCGGCCTGGCCGCACTCGGCGGCCACCTGCTGATCAACGGTTAGCGGACGAAGCGCTGAGCATGTCGACCCTCTGGATATCGAAATCGCGCTCCAGGTAATCCATGCGTTTTTCGAAGAAGGCGGCCATGTGCGGGAGGGCCGAGTGCACGTCCAGTGCGGCCTTGTCGGCCCACACTTCGAAGAACACAAACAGGCTCGGGTCCTGCTGGTCGCGCAGCATGTGGTACTCGATGCAGCCGGGTTCCTGGCGGCTTGGCTCGACGTAGGGACGGAACAGGTTTTCGAACGCATCAGCCATTTCCGGGCGGGTCTTGGCTTTGAGGATAAAGGCGAACGGCTCACTCATGGGGCGCTACTCGGTGATGGGTGGTGAGTCGATTCTACGGCAATAATGCATTGCTCATTCGTGACTTCTGGTCAATTGTATTTTGCCCCGTCACCGCTGTATCCCGCCCCCGCGAGCCTCTAACCTGCCGGCATCAATTTTTGATTCGGCCGTGGAGGCCAGCATGAAAAAGATCCTTCTGCTCAATGGTGGTAAACAGTTCGCTCACTCCGAAGGCCGTCTCAACGCCACCTTGCATGACGCGGCCATCGCTCACCTGGACCGCGCCGGTTTCGATGTGCGCCAGACGTTCATCGATGGCGGCTACGATGCCCAGGAAGAGGTGGAGAAATTCCTCTGGGCCGATGTGGTGATCTATCAGATGCCCGGCTGGTGGATGGGCGCGCCGTGGACCGTGAAAAAGTACATCGACGAAGTGTTCACTGCCGGCCACGGCAGCCTGTATGCCAATGACGGTCGTACCCGATCGGACCACTCGCAGAAATACGGCAGCGGTGGTCTGGTGCACGGCAAGCAATACATGTTGTCGCTGACCTGGAACGCGCCGCAGCAGGCGTTCGATGACCCGAGCGATTTCTTTGAAGGCAAAGGGGTGGATGCCGTGTACTTCCCGTTCCACAAGGCCAACCAGTTCCTCGGCATGACCGGCCTGCCGACCTTCCTGGCTGTGGATGTGATGAAGCGCCCGGATGTGCCGGCGGCGTTGGCAGCTTATGAGGCTCATCTGGACAAGGTGTTTGGCAAGGCACAGTAATTTTATGCCTGTACGGGCCTATTCGCGGGCTTGCCCGCTCCCACAGGTATTACGCAGGTTTCAAGGACTTTGCAGTACTTGTGGGAGCGGGCAAGCCCGCGAATAGGCCCGTACAGGCGCCGCTGGACTTGGCCTAGACAAGCGGTTATCTAATCCTTGCACAGACCAACCACAGGCCCAGATGTGAAAACCCGATCCGAAGAACTCCAGGTATTCGTCGCCGTCATCGACTGCGGCTCGATTTCCGCTGCTGCCGAGCAGATGGGCCAGACCCCGTCTGCCGTCAGCCGCACCCTGTCGCGTCTGGAGGGCAAGCTGGGCACCACGCTGGTCAACCGCACCACCCGGCGCATGGACCTTACCGAAGAGGGGCGCTACTTTCTTGAGCGCTCGCGGCTGATCCTGCAGCAGATGGACGAGATGGAAGAGCGTCTGTCGATGAACCGCCAGACCCCGACCGGGCGATTGCGCATCAATGCTGCGGCGCCGTTCATGCTGCATGCCATCCTGCCGTGGATCGGCGAGTTCCGCCGCCAGTACCCGGGCATCGAACTGGAGCTCAACACTGACGACCTGATCATCGACCTGCTGGAGCAGAGCACCGATGTGGCGATCCGCATCGGTGAACTGGCCGACTCCAGCCTGCATGCGCGCAGCCTGGGTTGCAGCCCGGTGCAGGTGCTGGCCAGTCCGGCCTACCTGGAGCAGCACGGCACGCCACGGCAGGTCGAGGAGCTGGCCGAGCACTGTCTGCTCGGCTTCAGCCAACCTGAGTCGCTCAATCACTGGCCGCTACGCCATGCTCAGGGCGACCGCTGGAGCATCCGCCCGGCGCTGGTCGCTTCCAGCGGCGAAACCCTGCGCCAGTTGGCGCTGGCCGGGGAGGGCATCGTCAGCCTGTCGCACTTCATGACCCACGAAGATATCCGCACAGGGCGCCTGCAGGTGCTGCTGAGCGAGGCCAACAATGGCTACCGTCAGCCGATCCACGCGGTGTATTACCGCAATACCCAGTTGGCGCTGCGCATCCAGTGCTTCCTGGATTTCATCCAGCGCAAGCTGGCGATGTACGCCTGCTGAGTTGCCTGATCGCGACAAATCCTGTCCACAGGCGGCGAAACTTCCGACGGTTGATTGCACAGTCGAAGCGCTTCGGCCTTACTGACTGCTCAACAAAAACAACACCAAGGAAGTGTCATGCGTATTGTCCCTTTCCAGTATCTGGCTCTCGCAGCCGCGATCCTGAGCTGTTCCTCGGTTTACGCCGCCACCCTGGAGGGCGGCGCGGTGGCCGCCCCCGATCAATATGGTGCACAGGTGGCCGCCGATATTCTGAAAAAGGGCGGCAACGCGGTGGACGCGGCAGTGGCGACCGCCTTCACCCTGGCGGTGACTTACCCGGAAGCCGGTAATATCGGCGGTGGCGGCTTCATGACCCTGTTCGTCGATGGCAAGCCTTACTTCCTCGACTACCGTGAAGTCGCGCCCAAGGCCGCCACGCGCAACATGTACCTGGACGACAAGGGCGAGGTCATCGAGAACCTCAGCCTGGTCGGGGCACGCGCCGCAGGCGTACCCGGTACGGTAATGGGCCTGTGGGAGGCGCACCAGAAGTTCGGCAAGCTGCCCTGGAGCGAGTTGCTGACCCCGGCCATCGGCTATGCGAAAAACGGCTTCAAGGTGGCGGAAAAGCAGTACCAGTACCGCAACGATGCCCAGGGCATGTTCAAGACGGCGACCAACTTCAACGATTACTTCGGCAACATGAAGGTCGGCGAGCTGTTCAAGCAGCCGGAAATGGCCCAGACCCTGGAGCGTATAGCCGACAAGGGCGTGAGCGAGTTCTATCAAGGCAAGACCGCCGATTTGCTGGTGGCGCAGATGCAGGCTGACAAAGGCCTGATTACCAAAGACGACCTGAAGGATTACAAGGCGGTATGGCGTGAACCGATGGCCGTGAGCTGGCGTGGCAATGTGGTGTATACCGCGCCACCGCCGAGCTCGGGCGGTGTGGCGCTGGCCCAGTTGCTGGGCATCAAGGAAGACCGCGCGGCCGACTTCAAAGGGGTGGCGCATAACTCGGCGCAGTATATCCACCTGTTGGCCGAGATCGAGAAGCGGGTGTTCGCCGACCGCGCCGACTACCTGGGCGACCCGGCCTTCACCAAGGTGCCGGTGGACCAGCTGGTGGCCAAGGATTACCTGGCCAAGCGCGCAGCCCAGGTCAACCCGAAGGCCATCTCCGAGACCGACAAGGTCAAGCCGGGCCTCGAACCGCACCAGACCACGCATTTCTCGATCATCGACAAGCAGGGCAACGCGGTCAGCAATACCTACACCCTCAACCTCGACTACGGCAGTGGTGTGGTGGTGAAGGGCGCCGGTTTCCTGCTCAACGACGAGATGGATGATTTCAGCGCCAAACCGGGGGCGGCGAACGCCTTTGGAGTGGTCGGCGGTGATGCCAACGCGATCGAACCGGGCAAGCGCATGCTGTCGTCGATGAGTCCCAGCCTGATGACCCGCGATGGCAAGGTCGAGCTGGTTATCGGTACCCCGGGTGGTTCACGGATCTTTACCTCGATCTTCCAGGTGATGAACAACCTGTACGACTACGGCATGCCGCTGGACAAGGCGGTGGCGGCGCAGCGCGTGCACCATCAGTTGCTGCCCAAGGACACCATCTACTTCGACAGCTATGCGCCACTGACCGGGCCGGTAGCTGATGAGCTGAAGAAGATGGGCTATGTGCTGGAGGACCAGGGCTGGGAGATGGGTGACATCCAGGCGATTCGAGTCGATGGAGCGAAGCTTGAGACCGCTTCCGACCCACGTGGGCGTGGGGTGGGGATGATCGTCAAGTAGTACCTGTGAGCACGCCGGGAGGGCTTTGCCCTCCTATCGCGACACAAGGCCGCTCCCACGAGGACCTGCGTACGTCGATCAATGTGGGGGGCGGCCTTGAATCGCGAAAGGGCCGCAAAGCGGCCCCAGGTTCCAACGGTCAGACGCGGAACTGGCTGACCAGTGTCTGCAACTGCCCACCCAGCCGCGCCAGTTCAACACTCGACGCTGCCGTCTCGTCACTGGCTGCTGCGGTCTGCTCTGACACATCACGTACATTCAGGATGCTTCGGCTGATCTCTTCAGCCACCGCACTCTGCTGCTCTGCCGCTGCAGCAATCTGCTGGTTCATCGACTGGATGCTCGATACCGTACTGGTAATGCTCTCCAGTGATGACCCGGCCTTTCGCGCCAGTTCGACGCTGCTGTCGGTCAGGGTACGGCTGCCCTGCATGGCACTCGCCACTTGCTGGGTGCCGTGCTGCAGGCTGGCAATCAGCTCTTCGATCTCTTCGGTAGACTTCTGTGTGCGCTGGGCCAGGCCGCGCACTTCGTCGGCAACCACAGCAAAGCCACGGCCTGCCTCGCCGGCGCGTGCCGCCTCGATCGCTGCATTGAGCGCCAGCAGGTTGGTCTGTTCGGCCACCGACTTGATCACGTCCATCACGCTTCCAATCTTCTGGCTTTCCTGCTGCAGCAGGTTCATGGCCTCGGTAGAGCGGTGCATGTCTTCGGCCAAGCGTTCGATCTGGCCAATCGCTTCGCCCACCACGCGGTCGCCGGCCCGGGCTTCGTCATCGGCACCGGTGGCTGCATGTGAGGCCTGCTCGGCATTGCGCGCCACTTCCTGAACGGTAGCGGCCATTTCGTGCATGGCGGTGGCCACCTGGTCGGTCTCGACTTTCTGGCTGTTGGCGCCGGCGCTGGTCTGTTCGGTGACTGCCGACAGCTCTTCGGCGGCGCTGGCGATCTGGGTGACGCCATCGCGGATGCCGCTGATCAGCTCGCGCAGGGTGGTGCCCATACGTGCGATGCCTTGCTGCAGTACGCCCAGTTCGTCGCGGCGGGTGACGCGCATGTGCTGGGTAAGGTCGCCGCTGGCGATCTTTTCCACGGCCATCAGGGTGTCTTGCAAGGGGCGAGTGATCTGGCGGGTGATCAGCACCGCCGCCAGCACGCCGACCAGCAGCGCCAGCAGCGTGGCAATGGCCTGTAGGCTGCGGGCCTGGGTGCTCTCGATGTCACGGCGCTCTAACTGGATCTGGTACAGCGCGTCGCTGCGCTTGACGATGTCGGCGCCCTGCACGGTCATTTCGGCGCGCGAGGTGGTGATGTTGGCAACCGCGTCGCGGAACTGGCGCACGGCCTCACGATAGGCCAGTACCGCGTTTTCGAACTGTTGCAGGCGCGTGTCTTCGCTGGGCAGCTGGCGCTTGAGGTTGTCGGTATCGGCCAGTGCTGCATCCAGCTGGCGCAGGGCAGCCTGCTCGTTGGCGCTGCTGTTGTCGGCGATGTAGCCACGCACATCGATGCGTACCTGCAGCAATTGCTGGCGGGCCTTGCTGATCAGCTGGTACTGGGCCAGGCGCACGCTGTCAGCCTCGGGGCGAGCCATCACCTCCCGGCTGAGAGCATCCATGGCCTGGTCGGCGCGGATGGCCGAGCTGTCCATGGAAACGCGCGCCGCGCGGGTGGCGTCGTAGCCCTGGCGCATCTTGTTCAGCGACACCTTGTAGGCGCTGATGGTTTCGCCCAGTTCACCCAACAGCTTGATGTTCTCCGGGCTTTTGAAGGTGGTGGCCAGGTAGGCCTGCTGCTTGCTGAATGCATCCAGCTTGGCCAGGGTGTTGGCGGCGGCGGTATCGTCGCCGTTGGCGATCATGTACTGCAGGCGCGCAATGCGCAGATTGGTGAGGTCCTTGTTCAGCTGGCCGATATCACCCATCCAGTTGCTGCGGTCGATCAGGCTGCCCAGGCTGGTCCAGCCGGTGAGGGCCAGCAGGCCGGTGAGGACCAGCACCAGGCCGAAGCCCAGGCCGAGTTTAAGGTTGACGCTGATGTTGGCGAACCAGCTGTTCATGCACGCTCTCCAGAAGTTGATTTCGCTCTCTTGATCTTCGATCGCAAGGCGTTTTTGTTCTGGATGCCCGCTGATTCGTGCAGGTGTTATCGGCCATGATTGTGGAAGCTGAAACGCTTTTTCAGCAAAATATCAGCACGCGCTCTCATTCACTCGCTATTGGGCCGGGTATCAGAGGGTACGCGCACTGAAGGTATCGCAGCGGTTCACTTCACCTTCGGCAAACCCGGTCTTGAACCAGCGTACGCGCTGCGCCGAGGTGCCATGGGTGAACGAGTCCGGCACCACGCGCCCGCGGCCTTGCTGCTGCAGGCGGTCATCGCCAATGGCATTGGCTGCATTCAGCGCTTCCTCGACATCGCCTGGTTCCAGCCAGTTCAGGCGTTTCTGCGCCTGGTAGGCCCATACCCCGGCCAGGCAGTCGGCCTGCAACTCCTGGCGCACCAACAGGCCGTTGTCGCCCTCCATACGCTGGCCGCTGCGTCGTGCGGCATCGACCTTGGCCGAAACCCCCAGCAGTGTCTGCACATGGTGACCGATTTCGTGGGCGATCACGTAGGCCTGGGCGAAGTCGCCAGCTGCAGCGAAGCGGGTTTCCATTTCGCGGAAGAACGACATGTCCAGATACACCCGCTGGTCCGCCGGGCAATAGAACGGCCCGACCGCTGCCGAGGCAAAACCACAGGCCGAGTTGACCTGGCCACTGAACAGGACCAGCTTGGGGTCACGGTATTGTTTGCCGGCCTGGGCGAACAGGGCTTTCCAGGTGTCCTCGGTGTCGCCCAGAATCGAGGCGACGAACTCGGCCTGCTGGTCGTTGGCCGGAGGGGCCTTGCCGCTTGTGCCACTGGGTGCTGTCTGCTGTTGCTCCATCTGGCCGGCAAGCTGGCCAAGAATCTGCAGCGGGTCCTGCCCGGTGAGCCAGCCGATGCCGACGATCAGCAGAATCGCCCCGAGGCCCAGCCCTTTGCCGCCACCGAAACGCATGCCGCCGCCACCGCCACCTCTGGCATCGACCACGTTGTCGCTGCGTCGGCCTTTTCGCCATTCCATGAGTGCTCTCCCGAGCGTGAAACAAGAAGACAAAGATTAGTTCACGAAGGCGGTACGTGTCAGGCTGAGGTGTTGATACATAACCATTTGGTTATGTATCAAGTGGTCGATTTCAATATTCATCGCGTACCGCCTGCCGGAAACTGCAAGTCCGCCTGCCACGCCCAGGCGTTCTCACAATTCCAAGAGAGGAAACCGGCATGCCCGCCCAGGACAACAGCCGCTTCGTGATCCGTGATCGCAACTGGCACCCCAAAGCCCTTACGCCTGACTACAAGACCTCCGTTGCCCGCTCGCCGCGCCAGGCCCTGGTCAGCATTCCGCAGTCGATCAGCGAAACCACTGGTCCGGACTTTTCCCACCTGGGCTTCGGCGCCCACGACCATGATCTGCTGCTGAATTTCAATAACGGTGGCCTGCCAATCGGCGAGCGCATCATCGTCGCCGGTCGTGTCGTCGACCAGTACGGCAAGCCTGTGCCGAACACCTTGGTGGAGATGTGGCAGGCCAACGCCGGCGGCCGCTATCGCCACAAGAACGACCGCTATCTGGCGCCACTGGACCCGAACTTCGGCGGTGTTGGCCGGTGCCTGACCGACCGCGACGGCTACTACAGCTTCCGCACCATCAAGCCGGGCCCGTACCCATGGCGCAACGGCCCGAACGATTGGCGCCCGGCGCATA
Organism: Pseudomonas sp. zjy_15; assembly: GCF_043101865.1. NCBI lineage: Bacteria > Pseudomonadati > Pseudomonadota > Gammaproteobacteria > Pseudomonadales > Pseudomonadaceae > Pseudomonas > Pseudomonas sp. zjy_15. The sequence continues at coordinate 73,315 of NZ_JBICII010000137.1, read as the reverse complement.
TCCACTTCGCCATCAGCGGCCCGTCGATCGCCACCAAGCTGATCACCCAGTTGTATTTCGAAGGTGACCCGCTGATCCCGATGTGCCCGATCGTCAAGTCGATCGCCAACCCGCAAGCCGTGCAGCAGTTGATCGCCAAGCTCGACATGAGCAACGCCAACCCGATGGACTGCCTGGCCTACCGCTTCGACATCGTGCTGCGCGGCCAGCGCAAGACCCACTTCGAAAACTGCTGAGGACCCCGCCATGCCAATCGAACTGCTGCCGGAAACCCCTTCGCAGACTGCCGGCCCCTACGTGCACATCGGCCTGGCCCTGGAAGCCGCTGGCAACCCGACCCGCGACCAGGAAATCTGGAACTGCCTGGCCAAGCCAGACGCCCCGGGCGAGCACATTCTGCTGATCGGCCATGTATACGACGGGAACGGCCACCTGGTGCGCGATTCGTTCCTGGAAGTGTGGCAGGCCGACGCCAACGGTGAGTACCAGGATGCCTACAACCTGGAAAACGCCTTCAACAGCTTTGGCCGCACGGCTACCACCTTCGATGCCGGTGAGTGGACGCTGCAAACGGTCAAGCCGGGTGTGGTGAACAACGCTGCTGGCGTGCCGATGGCACCGCACATCAACATCAGCCTGTTTGCCCGTGGGATCAATATCCACCTGCACACGCGCCTGTATTTCGATGATGAGGCCCAGGCCAACGCCAAGTGCCCGGTGCTCAACCTGATCGAGCAGCCGCAGCGGCGTGAAACCTTGATTGCCAAGCGTTGTGAAGTGGACGGGAAGACGGCATATCGCTTCGATATCCGTATTCAGGGGGAAGGGGAGACCGTCTTCTTCGACTTCTGAGGTGAAGCTTGGGGCCGCTCTGCGGCCCATTCGCGGGCAAGCCCGCTCCTACAACGATCTGCGTACACCGACGCCGATCAATGTGGGAGCGGGCTTGCCCGCGAATGGGCTGCAAAGCAGCCCCGGCGATACAACGATCAGCGCCGAACCAGCAAAACCCCACTTTCCATATGGTGGGTATACGGGAACTGGTCAAACAATGCACAGCGCTCGATACGGTGGGTGTCCTGCAACTGGGCAATGTTCGCTGCCAGTGTTTCCGGGTTGCACGAAATGTACAGGATGCGTTCGAATCGACGGGTCAGCTCGCAGGTATCCGGGTCCATCCCCGCACGCGGTGGGTCGACGAACACGGTACCGAACTGATAACTCTTCAGGTCGATGCCTTCCAGGCGACGGAACGGCCGCACCTCATTGAGTGCCTGGGTCAGTTCCTCTGCCGACAAACGTACCAGCCGCACGTTATCCACAGCGTTCTCGTCGAGGTTGCTCAGTGCAGCATTGACCGACGTCTTGCTGATTTCGGTGGCCAGCACCTGGCGTACACGCGTGGCCAGCGGCAGGGTGAAGTTGCCGTTGCCGCAATACAGCTCCAGCAAGTCATCCTCACGCTCGCCAATGGCCTCGAAGGCCCAGCTGAGCATCTTCTGGTTCACTGCGCCGTTGGGCTGGGTGAACGCACCCTCAGGCTGGCGATAGCTGAACACGCGGCCAGCCACGTCGAGCTTTTCCACCGCGTAGTCACGGCCGATTACCAGACGCTTGCCCTTGGAACGGCCAATGACGCTCACGCCCAGCGCTTCCGCCAGTTGCCGTGCCTCCACTTCCCAGGCCTCGTCCAGCGGGCGGTGATAACACATCGTGATCATTGCATCGCCAGCCAGGGTGGTGAGGAACTCCACCTGGAACAGGCGGTTGCCCAGTTCTTCGCTGGCTTGCCAGGCCGCCTTCAGGCGCGGCATCAGTGCGTTGATGCGCTGGCTGGCAATGGGGAAATCGTCGATCAGGATTGCCTTGTGCTTCTCGCCCGGGGCGAACATGGCGTAGTGGCGCTGGCCATCCTCGCGCCACAGGCGGAACTCGGCGCGCAGGCGGTAATGCTCGCGCGGTGAGTCGAAAACAGTCGGCTCCGGCGCGCCGAACGGCGCCAGCAGCTCGCGCAGCCGGGCCACTTTGGCATCCAGCTGGGGGGCGTAGGAGGAGGGGTCGAAAGCAGCACTCATGCGTTGAACCAGCCTAGCTTGATGACGAACAGGATGGAAAGGATCACCAGCGCCGGGTTCAGGTCGCGGTGGCGGCCCGAAATCAGCTTGACGGCGGTCCAGGCGATGAAGCCGAAGGCGATGCCGTTGGCGATCGAGTAGGTCAGCGGCATGGCCAGGGCAGTCACGACAACCGGCGCGGCTTCGGTCACGTCGTCCCAGTTTATTTCTGCCAGGCCCGAGGCCATCAGCACGGCGACGAACAGCAACGCCGGGGCCGTGGCGAAGGCCGGTACGCTACCGGCCAGCGGAGCGAAGAACAGCGCCAGCAGGAACAGCACGGCAACCACGATGGCAGTCAGGCCGGTACGGCCACCGGCGCTCACACCCGCAGCAGATTCGATGTAGCTGGTGGTGGTCGAGGTACCCAGCAGCGAACCGGCCATGGCAGCGGTGCTGTCGGCGATCAGGGCCCGGCCCATCTTCGGCATGTGGCCGTCCTTGCCCATCAGGCCCGCGCGCTTGGCCACGGCGATCAGGGTGCCGGAGTTGTCGAACAGGTCGACGAACAGGAACGCGAAGATCACGCTGACAAGGCCCACATCGAGGGCGCCGGCGATGTCCAGCTGCAGGAAGGTGGGTGCCAGCGACGGTGGCATCGACACGATCCCGCCGAACGGCGTGACGCCCATGGCGATCGACGCGACGGTGACGGCCAGGATGCCGATCAATACCGCGCCGCGCACCTTCAGCGACTCAAGGCCGACGATCAGGAAGAAGCCCAGCGTGGCGAGAATCACCGAAGGCTGCTTGAGGTCGCCCATGCCCACCAAAGTGGCTGGGTTATCGACGACGATGCCGGCGTTATTCAGGGCGATCAATGCCAGGAACAGGCCGATACCGGCGGCAATCGCCGAACGCAGCGGCAGCGGAATGCTGTTCACGATCCACTCGCGGATGCGGAAGATCGACAGCAGGAAGAACATCACCGCCGACAGGAACACGGCACCCAGCGCCACCTGCCAGGTGTGGCCCATGTGCAGCACCACGGTGTAGGTGAAGAACGCGTTCAGGCCCATGCCCGGTGCCAGGGCGATCGGGTAGTTGGCAATCAGGCCCATGGTGGCGGAGCCGATGGCCGCTGCCAGGCAGGTGGCGACGAAGATCGCGCCCTTGTCCATGCCGGTCTCACCGAGGATGCTCGGGTTGACGAACAGGATGTAGGCCATGGCCAGGAAGGTGGTGACGCCCGCGAGAATCTCGGTGCGCACGTTGGTGTTGTGTGCTCTTAGTTGAAACAGCCTTTCCAGCATTCCCGCTCCCCAAGGCGCCCCCGGCGCCATGAATGTATCGACCCCATCAGCAAAGCACAGACCGTACCGGATGCCGTGGTTTTGTGTGGGGAGGAAAAAAGCCGCGCATCATACCAGCATGCATGGCGGGGGCCTATGGCCGTTGGGGAATGGGTTTTTCTGGCTCTTCGCGGGTAAGGTCCCCGGTAGGCGCGGGCTTGCCCGCGAAGAGGCCGGCACAGGTAACCCATCACCCGTTATGCAACCGATCCCGCTTGGCCAGGGTAGGGAACAGTTTTATCCACACCCCGGTCACCACCAAGGTGCCCACCCCACCCAGCACCACCGCCGGCACTGTACCAAACCAGTGCGCGGTCACCCCCGATTCGAACTCACCGAGTTGGTTCGAGGCACCGATGAACAAGCCGTTCACTGCGCTCACCCGCCCACGCATTTCATCCGGTGTCTCCAGCTGCACGAACGAACTGCGAATGACCATACTGATCATGTCTGCCGCACCCAGTACCACCAGTACCGCCAGCGAGAACCAGAACGAGGTCGACAGGCCGAAGGCGATGGTCGCCACGCCGAACACGCCGACCGCAGTGAACATCGTCCGCCCGACGTTGCGCTGGAACGGGAAGCGCGCCAGCCAGAGCGACATCAGCAACGCCCCCACCGCTGGCGCCGAGCGCAACAGGCCAAGGCCCATCGGGCCGGTCAGCAGGATGTCCTTGGCAAATACCGGCAGCAACGCGGTGGCCCCGCCCAGCAATACTGCGAACAGGTCCAGCGAGATGGCGCCGAGGATGTCGGGCCGGCTGCGAATGAAGCGGATGCCAGCCAGCAGCGATTCGATGCTGGCTCGCCCGCGCTGGGCGACCTGGCCGTGTGCCTGCAGGCTCAGGGTCAGCACGCAGGCAATGGCGTACAAGGCCACCGTCGGGCCATACACCCACATGCTGCCAAAGGCATACAGGAAACCGCCCACCGCCGGCGCCACGATGGTCGCCGACTGGGTGGCCGAGGCCGACGCCGCCACTGCCCGCGGGAACAGCCCGGCCGGTACCACATTGGGCAACAGCGCCTGGGTTGCCGGCATTTCGAATGAGCGGCTGGCGCCGAGCAGGAAGGCCAGGGCAAAGATCAGTTCGCGGGTGACGTTGTCGGTAGCGCTGCCCACCGCCAGTGCCAGGGCAATCAGCCCCTGAAGGCTCTGGCACAGGGCGGCGACCTTGCGCCTGTCATAGCGGTCGGCGACATGGCCGGTGTGCAGCATGAACAGCACCCGTGGGGCGAACTCGACCAGGCCGACCAGGCCCAGGTCCAGTACGTTGCCGGTCAATTGGTAGAGGTGCCAGCCGATGGCCACGGTGAGCATCTGGAAGCCGCTGGCGGTGAACACACGGGCCAGCCAGAAGGCCAGAAAAGGACGATGGTGACGCAACAACTGCGGTGCGGAATCGGACATCGGAAATCAGTGGCCTCGGCGCAGTAGAGGGGCGCGCAGCGTATCACCTGTTTGTAACAAGCAGTTACTGTTTGCTCAGGTCGGCACTTTTCTACTGTTTATTAAAGAGGGTGAGGCAACAGGTCACGCGGCAATCCACCACACGCCCCATCGGGCCATTCGGGACTATGCTTCCAAGCATTCATTGATCTGGGTCAATCGTTCCAGATCAATGAATTGGCCGTCTGGCCGGAATCCCTGCGATCGAACAGAACAATTCCAACACGCCGTACTCGACCCAGTGGGGGCAGTGGGCGACTGGGGCCACAAGCCCGGACGCCGGATTATCTGAAGAGGAAGCACCATGTTCGGAATAGAGGCCTTAGAGCTCGCCCGAATGCAGTTTGCCTTTACCGTGTCATTCCACATCCTGTTCCCGGCCATCACCATTGGCCTGGCGAGCTACCTGGCAGTCCTTGAAGGCCTCTGGCTGCGGACCCACAACCAGGTTTACCGTGACCTCTATCACTTCTGGTCGAAGATCTTCGCCGTCAACTTCGGCATGGGCGTGGTCTCCGGCCTGGTCATGGCCTACCAGTTCGGCACCAACTGGAGCCGCTTCTCCGACTTTGCCGGCGCCGTCACCGGCCCGCTGCTCACCTACGAAGTACTGACTGCGTTCTTCCTCGAGGCCGGCTTCCTGGGCGTCATGCTGTTTGGCTGGAATCGCGTCGGCCGTGGTCTGCACTTCTTCTCCACGGTGATGGTAGCGCTCGGTACGCTGGTTTCGACCTTCTGGATTCTCGCCTCGAACAGCTGGATGCAAACCCCGCAAGGTCACGAGATCATCGATGGTCGGGTGGTGCCGGTGGACTGGTTTGCGGTGGTGTTCAACCCCTCGTTCCCCTACCGCCTGATGCACATGGCCACTGCCGCGTTCGTTTCCACCGCGTTCTTCGTCGGTGCCTCGGCGGCCTGGCACCTGCTGCGCGGGCGTGACAACCCGGCCGTACGCAAGATGCTGTCGATGGCCATGTGGATGGCACTGATCGTCGCCCCGATTCAGGCAGTGATCGGTGATTTCCACGGCCTCAATACCCTCAAGCACCAGCCGGTGAAAATTGCCGCGATCGAAGGCCACTGGGAGAACGTGCCCGGTGAGCCGACTCCGCTGATCCTGTTTGGCATTCCCGACATGGAGGCCGAGACTACCCGGTTCAAGATCGAGATCCCGGCGCTCGGCAGCCTGATCCTGACCCATAGCCTGGACAAGCAGGTGCCGGCGATGAAGGAGTTCCCGCCCGAGGACCGGCCTAACTCCACCATCGTATTCTGGTCGTTCCGGATCATGGTCGGGCTTGGTTTCCTGATGATCTTCGTCGGCCTGTGGAGCCTGTGGTTGCGCAAACGCGGCACACTGTACAGTTCGCGCCCGTTCCTGCATGTGGCCCTGTGGATGGGGCCATCCGGGCTGATCGCGGTGCTGGCCGGCTGGTTCACTACCGAAATTGGCCGCCAGCCCTGGGTGGTGTACGGCCTGATGCGCACGGCGGACGGTGTTTCCAACCACAGCTACGCGCAGCTCGGCTTCACCCTTGTGGCCTTCGTGGTGGTGTACTTCGCCCTGTTTGGCACCGGCCTTGGCTACATGATGCGCCTGGTGCGCAAAGGGCCGCAGACCGGCGAGGGTGATGAGCACACACCGGGAGGCCCAGGCCAGAAACGCACGCCGGCACGGCCTTTGTCCGCCGCCGATGATGGCCGCGAGGCCACCTCTGCCAGCCTGAACAAGGGGAACTGAACCATGGGTATCGACCTTCCACTGATCTGGGCCGTGATCATCATCTTCGGCGTCATGATGTACGTGGTGATGGACGGATTCGACCTGGGGATCGGCATGCTCTTCCCCTTCGTCAAGGGCGAGCAGGACCGTGATGTAATGATGAACACTGTCGCGCCGGTATGGGACGGCAACGAAACCTGGTTGATCCTGGGCGGTGCCGGACTGTTCGGGGCCTTCCCGATGGCCTATGCCGTGGTCCTCGAGGCCCTGTACCTGCCCCTGATCCTGATGCTGATCGGCCTGATCTTCCGGGGCGTGGCCTTCGAGTTCCGCTTCAAGGCCAAGGCTGACAAGCGGCATATCTGGGACAAGGCTTTCATCTGGGGTTCGCTGATTGCCACCTTCTTCCAGGGCGTGGCGTTGGGTGCGTTCCTGGAAGGCTTCAAGGTGGTCGACCGGCATTTCGCCGGTGGCACCCTGGACTGGCTGACCCCGTTCAGCCTGTTCTGCGGGCTGGGGTTGATCGTGGCCTACACCCTGCTGGGTTGCACCTGGCTGATCATGAAGACTGAAGGGCCGCTGCAACAGAAGATGCACGACATGGCCCGGCCGCTGGCGCTGGTGCTGCTGGTGGTGATCGGTATCGTCAGCCTGTGGACCCCAATCGCCTACCCGCAGATTGCCGACCGCTGGTTCAGCATGCCCAACCTGATCTGGTTCATGCCGGTACCGCTGCTGGTGCTGGTGACGTTCTACGGGTTGCTCAAAGCGGTGGCGCGCAATGCGCACTACACGCCGTTCCTGCTCACGCTGGTATTGATCTTCCTTGGCTACAGCGGCTTGGGAATCAGCCTGTGGCCTAACATCATCCCGCCGTCGATCTCGATCTGGGATGCCGCAGCGCCACCGCAAAGCCAGGGCTTCATGCTGGTGGGTACCCTGTTCATCCTGCCGTTTATCCTCATGTATACCTTCTGGAGCTACTACGTGTTCCGCGGCAAGGTGACCCACGAAGACGGCTATCACTAGGAGGGCCGCATGATGACTGGCAAGCATGGCTTGGAAGACAAGAAACCGCTGTGGCAGCGACTGGGTTGGCTGTTGCTGATCTGGGCGATGAGCGTCGCGGCGCTGGGTGTGGCGGCCTGGGTGATGCGGCTGTTCATGGGGGCGGCGGGCCTGACCACACATTGATAAAGAGCGGCAGCGGGCTTGCCCGCGAAGCAGGCAACGCGCTAGATGGCACCGGCGTTGCCGGTGTTCGCGGGCAAGCCCGCTCCTACGGGGGCGGTGGCGCGCTTACTTGCGGGCTTTCAGAATGACGAACTTGGGCGTTGCCGCCACCTGCTCCACCCCCCGGAACAACCGCGCCAGCTTGCTGTGATAGCCCAGGTGCCGGTTACCCACGATGTACAGCGCCCCACCTACCACCAGCGCTTCACGCGCCTGCTGGAACATGCGCCAGGCCAGGAAATCACCTACTACCTGCTGTTGGTGGAACGGCGGGTTGCACAGCACCACGTCCAGCGACTGCTTCTCCAGCCCGGCCAGGCCATCGGCCGCGACGAAGGTCGCCGGGCGCTCGCCCAACGCTGCCTGCCAGTTCTCCTGCGCCGATTGCACCGCCATGTACGACTCGTCGACCAGGGTGTACTCGGCCTCCGGGTTGGCCAGGGCGCTGGCAATCGCGAGTACGCCGTTACCGCAGCCCAGGTCTGCCACCCGCGCACGGCCGAGGTCGCGTGGCAGATGCGGGAGGAACGCCCGGGTACCGATATCCAGGCCTTCACGGCAGAACACGTTGGCGTGGTTGATCAATTCCAGTGCCGGCACGTCGAGGCGGTAGCCGCTAGGGTAGGGGGACTTGGCGAGCGGCCGCTCGGCAACCGTTGCAGTCAGCAAGCGGGCTTTTTTCTGTGCCAGCGAAGCCTGTACGGGGCCGATGTACTTCTCCATCAGGTCGCCGGCCGCCCGTGGCAGGTGCTTGATCATCGCCCCGGCAATCACCTGCGCACCGGGGGCCAGCTGGCCTTGCAGGCGGATCAGTTGTTCTTCGAGCAGGGCCAGGGTCTTGGGTACACGCACCAGCACCCGATCAAACGGGCCTTGCCAGTGCTCGCTGGCCGGTACGAACGGCACACTGTCGAATGGCAGGCCATTGCGCGCCAGGTTCTTTTCCAGGGCCAGATGCCCCAGGTGCGAGTCACCGCTGCTGACCACCTGCAGCTGGCCCGCCAGGCTGGCGGCCAGGGCACCGAAGCTGTCATTGAGCACCAGTACCCGGCAATTGGCGTCAGGTGCCTGATCGTGTAGCTGCGCAAGCAGGTACTCGTCGGCGGCATCGAAAGCCTGCAACGGGTCGTTGGCCTGCTCCGGCTGGCGGATCAGGTCGAGTTCGGCGTAGGGGGTGGTCAACAGGGGCATGGCGTCTGGCTCGGGTACGAAACTGCCCGTTGCGGTTCGCCCCGGGCTTTGCCGGGCGATTCTACAGGGCTTTGCCCAAGGCCGCAGGCTTGGAGGTCAGATCCAGCCACGCAAGGCGGCAATGGCGATGGCTCCGGCCTTGTTGGCTGCATTGGTCTTGGTGATCACGCTGCGGATATGGAAGTTGACCGTGCTTTGCGACAGGGAGAGGATGCAGGCTACATCGGCAGCGGTCTTGCCGGCGGCAGACCATTTCAGCACTTCCAGTTCACGCTCGCTCATTTTCGGTTGGGGTGGGCACAGTGCGTTCAGGTGATGCTCGCCCAGTACCGCGTGAAGGGTGTGGCACAGCCACTGCACACTACCGGCTTTGTCGTACAGCTCGAACACATCGATGTGGCCGTTTGGTCGAGCGACACTGATCTGGCTTTCGTTGTGCTGCAGATCGTGAAGCGACTGTGTCCAGCCGTGGCGCAAGCCATGCTGGCAGGCCATTTCGCGAAATTGCGGGGCTTCCTTGTACAGTTCATCGGTCCACAGCACCGGCGTCGTCGAGCTGTGGCTCAGGTTCGCCGCCGGGTCCTGCTTGTAGAAGTCGTCGCGCTGGTAGCGCTCGATCCACTCACTTGGGTAGTTGCTGTAGAGGTACAGCCTTGGCGTTTGTGTAGCGATCTGAATACGGATGTTCAGCCCAAGGTAATCCATGCCCAGGCCCTGAGCCAGGTGGACTGCGATGTCGAACAGCTTCTGCGGGCTCCGTTCGTTGACGAAGGCATGAAGATGTTCAGGTTTCCATTGATACATCTGAGGCACTCCTTGGAGGCGCGCAGAATCCAATCCGTTTGAGTACCCGGAAGATTGTAGGAAAAGACCTACCATCCTGTTGGGAATTTTTTGTTATAGCGATCAGGATTTTCTGCGACTTCGGCCCGGTTGCACTCTATGAGGCCCTACAAAGCGGTGGTTTTTATCCTGGCCACTTTAGGCGACACTGTGCACACGCCAACCCTGGAGCCCGATATGACCGCTAGCGCCGACAAGTTCACCCGCCAGACACTGCTCGATGTTCAGCCACTGACGCCGAACCTCTTCAGCCTGCGGGTTACGCGCGACGCGGGGTTCCGCTTCCGTTCCGGCCAATTTGCCCGGCTAGGTGTGACCAAGGCCGATGGTAGCGTGGTGTGGCGCGCCTATTCCATGGTCAGCGCGCCCCATGATGAGTATCTGGACTTCTTTTCCATCGTGGTGCCAGGTGGTGAGTTCACCAGTGAGCTGAGCCGTTTGGGGGCAGGCGATACGTTGCTGATCGACCGCCAGGCGTTCGGCTTCCTCACCCTCGACCGCTTCGTCGGTGGTCGTGATCTATGGCTGCTGGCCACCGGTACCGGCATTGCGCCCTTTATGTCGATCCTGCAGGACTTCGAGGCCTGGGAGCGTTTCGACAGCATCAAGCTGGTGTATTCGGTACGCGAAGCCAAGGAGCTGGCCTATGTGGATGAGATTGCCGGGCTGGAACAGCGCGATTATCTGGCTGAGTACGCGGGCAAGTTGCAGTTCATTCCCGTGGTGACCCGTGAACAGCACCCGGGGGCGCTGAACCAGCGGATTACGACGTTGATCGAGAATGGCGAACTGGAGAGGGCGGCAGGGCTTGAACTGTCACCGGAGCATTCGCGGGTGATGCTGTGCGGTAACCCGGAAATGATCGACGAAACCCGCAAGGTCCTCAAGGCGCGAGACTTGCAACTGAGCCTGAGCAAGCGGCCCGGGCAGGTGGCTGTCGAGAACTACTGGTAAGACCATTGCGGCCGTTGTGGGGCCTGTAGGAGCGGGTTTACCCGCGAAAGGGCCGGGCCTGCTGGCCAATCTCCACCCGCCGTTCACCGTTGCTGTCGCCACCGTATTCGCGGGTAAACCCGCTCCTACACACAAATCGTTGGTGGACACGCATCGGTGGTTGGACACAGGCCGCCGTAGGAGCGGGTTCACCCGCGAAGAGGCCGGGCCTGCTGGCCAATCTCCACCCGCCGTTCACCGTTGCTGTCGCCACCGTATTCGCGGGTAAACCCGTTCCTACACAGATGGGGGGGGCACACATCGGAGGTTGGACACAGGCCGCCGTAGGAGCGGGTTCACCCGCGAACACCGGCGAAGCCGGTGCCATCCATCGCATTGCTTTCTTCGCGAGCATGCCCGCTCCCCACAGCGCCTCCGGCAATTTTCAAGGCAAGCGGTTCTGGTTCTGCGTCTTGAGCAAATCGCGAATTTCGGTCAGCAGCGTCTCTTCAGCCGAAGGCACAGGCGGCGTAGTCGGTGCCACGGCTTCTTCACGCTTGAGCTTGTTGATTGCTTTCACGCCCATGAAGATGGCAAAGGCCACGATCACGAAGTCGATCACGGTCTGGATGAACTTGCCATACGCCAGCATCACCGCTGGCAAGTCACCTTCGGCAGCCTTCAGGGTAATGGCCAGGTCGCTGAAGTCCACGCCACCGATCAACAGGCCCAGTGGCGGCATGATCACGTCGCCGACGAAGGACGAGACGATCTTGCCGAAGGCCGCGCCGATGATGATACCGACCGCCATGTCGACGACATTGCCTTTGACTGCGAAAGCCTTGAACTCGTTGAGCATGCCCATGTTTGGTTCCTTGTAACAAAAGGTAAGGTTAAGGCAGTGTAAGCCACTAAAACGCTTCATGCGTTGTGTTCAGGGCTACTGACTGCAGTTAGAACGAATAGTTTTGTCGCATCCCGAGGCGTTCGAGACACGTCCTGCTCGGCTATCATGGCGAATTTTTCCAGGAGACCCCACCCATGGCCAAGGCCAAGCGCTTGTATGGCTGCACCGAATGCGGCGCGACTTTCCCCAAATGGGCCGGCCAGTGCGGCGAATGCGGGGCCTGGAATACCCTGGTCGAAACCATGATCGAAAGCGGCGGCGCTGCTGCACCCAGTAGCGGCCGCGCTGGCTGGACAGGACAGCAGGCGCAGATCAAGACCCTGGCCGAAGTCAGTGTCGAGGAAATCCCGCGTTTCACGACCAGCAGCACCGAACTGGACCGTGTGCTGGGTGGCGGCCTGGTGGATGGCTCGGTGGTGCTGATCGGCGGTGACCCCGGCATCGGCAAATCGACCATTTTGCTACAGACCTTGTGCAACATCGCCGTGGGCATGCCGGCACTGTATGTCACAGGGGAGGAGTCGCAGCAGCAGGTGGCCATGCGCTCCCGGCGGCTGGGCCTGCCCCAGGACCAGCTCAAGGTGATGACCGAAACCTGCATCGAGACGATCATTGCCACGGCGCGGGTCGAGAAGCCGAGGGTAATGGTGATCGACTCGATCCAGACCATTTTCACCGAGCAGTTGCAATCGGCCCCGGGCGGCGTGGCCCAGGTGCGCGAAAGCACAGCGTTGCTGGTGCGCTACGCCAAGCAAAGCGGTACGGCAATCTTCCTGGTCGGCCACGTGACCAAGGAAGGCTCGCTGGCTGGCCCAAGGGTGCTGGAGCACATGGTCGACACTGTGCTGTATTTTGAAGGTGAGTCCGATGGCCGCCTGCGCTTGCTGCGGGCGGTCAAGAACCGCTTTGGCGCGGTCAACGAACTGGGCGTGTTCGGCATGACCGATCGTGGCCTCAAGGAGGTCTCGAACCCGTCGGCGATCTTCCTCAACCGTACCCAGGAAGAGGTGCCGGGTAGCGTGGTGATGGCAACCTGGGAGGGGACCCGGCCGATGCTGGTCGAGGTGCAGGCGCTGGTCGACGATAGCCATCTGGCCAACCCGCGGCGGGTGACCTTGGGCCTGGACCAGAACCGCCTGGCCATGTTGTTGGCGGTACTCCACCGTCATGGCGGTATCCCGACCCATGACCAGGACGTGTTTCTCAACGTGGTCGGCGGGGTGAAGGTGCTGGAAACGGCTTCGGACCTGGCGCTGCTGGCGGCGGTGATGTCCAGCTTGCGTAACCGGCCACTGGCCCATGGTTTGCTGGTGTTTGGCGAGATTGGCTTGTCGGGCGAGGTACGGCCGGTGCCCAGTGGCCAGGAGCGCTTGAAGGAAGCGGCCAAGCACGGCTTCAAGCGTGCCATCGTACCCAAGGGCAATGCGCCGAAAGAAGCGCCGGCGGGTTTGCAGGTGATTGCCGTTACCCGCCTGGAACAGGCGCTGGATGCGTTGTTCGAATAATGTGCAGGAGCGAGCAAGCTCGCTCCTGCACACAGTCAATGCTCGGCAACTGGCGTGCGCTTGACCGTTTCATTGCCATGCTCGTCCAGTTCCAGCATTGGCACTTCGTTACCCTCGGCATCGAACAGCTTGCCATCCTTGAAGTAGTCCCCATCACGCAGCGCGGAAATGTCCGAATACTGGATGGTCCGCTCGTAGGCTGCAGCGAACACTGACTGGTTTTCCGAGTTGCCGGTGGTGAAGTGGTTGAAGATCAGGTTCAGCAGGATGGCCATGATCGCCGCCGAGCTGATGCCGGAGTGGAAGATGGTCTCGAACCAGTTCGGGAAGTGGTGGTAGAAGGTCGGCGCGGCAATCGGGATCATGCCGAAGCCCAGCGAGGCGGCAACGATGATCAGGTTGACGTTGTTCTTGTAGCTGACCTTGGACAGGGTGCGGATACCGCTGGCCGCCACGGTGCCGAACAGCACGATACCGGCGCCGCCCAGTACCGGGGTAGGCACGGCGGCAATCACCCGTCCCATGACCGGCAGCAGGCCGAGTACCACCAGAATCACGCCGCCGGTAGCCACCACGTAGCGGCTCTTGACCCCGGTCACCGCCACAAGGCCAACGTTCTGGGCGAACGCGCTCTGGGTGAACGAACCGAAAATCGGCGCCAGGATGCTCGATGCCATGTCGGCGCGCAGGCCGTTGCCCAGGCGCTTTGAGTCCACCTTGGTGTCGATGATCTCACCGACGGCGAGGATATCGGCCGACGTTTCCACCAGGGTCACCATGATCACGATGCACATCGACAGGATCGCGGCGATGTGGAACTCCGGCATGCCAAAGTGGAACGGCGAGGGGAAGGCGAACATCGGGCCTTCGCTGACCTTGCTGAAATCGGTCATGCCCAATGCCCAGGCGATCAACGTGCCGACCACCATGGCCAGCAGGATCGACAGGCGTGAGATGGTTGCGTTGCCAAGCTTGCTCAGCAGCAGCACGATGGCGAAGGTCAGCCCGGCCAGGCCGATGTTGGCCATGCTGCCGAACTCCGGCGAGGCGCTGTTGCCACCCATCACCCAGCGTGCGGCAACCGGCATCAGGGTCAGGCCGATGGTGGTGATGACGATACCGGTCACCAGCGGCGGGAAGAACTTGGTGATGCGCGAGAACACCGGCGTGATCAGAAAGCCGATCAGCGACGCTGCCATGACCGCGCCGAGTACGCCTGGCAGGCCACCGCCCCCCTCGCTGCTCAGAATCGCCCCCATGGTCGCCACACCGGCGAACGACACGCCTTGTACCAGCGGCAACTGGCAACCAAAGAACGGCAGACCAAGGGTCTGCAGAAGGGTGGCCAGGCCACCGGCAAACAGCGAGGCGGCGATCAGCATGCCGATTTCGGCACCATTCAGGCCCGCGGCCTGCCCCAGGATCAGGGGTACTGCGACGATCCCACCATACATGGTCAGCACATGCTGCAGACCATAGGCCAGGTTGGCACCAAGGCCGAGGTTTTCATCCTCGGGTCGCTTGGCGGGAGACGTGCTAGGGGACGTAGTCATGGAGCAGGCTCTCTGTTTATTGTTGTGCCGCTACTGTAGACACTTCACTCAATTGATTGCTACAAGAATTGTATACAATATTTTGATCGGAGCGCGAACAGATCCGGCCGCAGGGCGTGCTAAAACCCAATGCAGAAGGCGTACCAACTTGGCAGAAGCTGTATTAGAAGGGTGTGTACAAAGCAACGCTACCCAGGCTTAAAGCTGTCTGGGTAGACAAGAAACACTCTGTGGGGAGGCTATTAGCTAGCTAAGAGATTTCATTATTCGATGAGTTCGCGCAGCTCACGCATCATTTCGGTGCTGTCAGCCACGTTCAGTTCCACAAGACGGTGCAAGTGGCTCAGCGAGTCGAGGTCGATGTAGAGGCAGATGAAGCCCAGGCGGTCCGCTTCCTCGTGGCGCAGTTCGACCTGCATCTGCACGCGGGCATCTTCGCCCAGGTGGATGATGGCGTCGAAGTCCTGCGTCAGGTCGGCATCCCAATCTGCCGGGCGTTCTATCAGCAAGCCTTTGAGTGAAAGGTCCAGCAGTTTTGCAGGCCAGCGTTTCAGTCCCTGGTGTAGCTCGGCGGGCGCATCGAAGTCGATGCGTTGAAAGCGGCGGCGTTCGTCGTGATCGCTCATGGCATGGATCCTCAATAGGTCGTCAGGTGTCATCCTGACTATATTTAGAACTGCATGTGCATCAGGTACTGCAATCTGGCCGCAGAGGCTCTAGAACAAAGCAAGTGTGGCAATGCCGCTTGACTCGCCCTAGACTCGGTGGGCGGTCTTTCCAATCCACCAGCTGGAAGCTAACCATGAACAACAATAATAGCCTGCTACGCCATATTCCGTGGCTGGCGCTGGCAGTCATAGGCGCCTGCGCACTGGGTGTGGTTGCCCTGCGTCGCGGCGAGGCGATCAACGCCTTGTGGATCGTGGTCGCGGCGGTGGCCATCTACCTGGTCGCCTATCGTTACTACAGCCTGTTCATCGCCACCAAGGTGATGCAACTCGACCCGCGCCGTGCCACCCCGGCGGTGCTCAACAACGATGGCCTGGACTACGTTCCGACCAACAAACACATTCTTTTCGGCCACCACTTCGCCGCCATCGCCGGCGCAGGCCCCTTGGTCGGGCCGGTACTCGCCGCGCAAATGGGCTACCTGCCCGGCACGCTGTGGCTGATCGCCGGCGTGGTGCTGGCCGGTGCGGTGCAGGACTTCATGGTCCTGTTCATGTCTACCCGCCGCAATGGCCGCTCGCTGGGCGACATGGTGCGCGAGGAGATGGGCAAAATCCCGGGCACCATCGCCCTGTTCGGCTGCTTCCTGATCATGATCATCATCCTTGCGGTGCTGGCGCTGATCGTGGTCAAGGCCCTGGCCGAAAGCCCGTGGGGCATGTTCACGGTGATGGCGACCATCCCGATCGCGATGTTCATGGGCATTTATATGCGCTACATCCGTCCGGGCCGTATTGGCGAAATCTCGGTGGTTGGCGTGGTACTGCTGCTGGCTTCCATCTGGCTGGGGGGCGTGATCGCTGCGGATCCGGTGTGGGGCCCGGCGTTCACGTTCACCGGCGTACAGATCACCTGGATGCTGGTGGGCTACGGGTTTGTCGCCGCCGTGCTGCCGGTATGGCTGGTACTGGCGCCGCGTGACTACCTGTCGACCTTCCTCAAGATCGGTACGATCCTTGGCCTGGCCATCGGTATCCTGATCATCGCACCCGAGCTGAAAATGCCGGCGCTGACCCAGTTCACCGACGGCACCGGCCCGGTGTGGAAGGGTACCCTGTTCCCGTTCCTGTTCATCACCATTGCCTGTGGTGCGGTGTCTGGCTTCCACGCGCTGATTTCCTCGGGGACCACCCCGAAGCTGCTGGATAACGAAACCAACGCCCGCTATATCGGCTATGGCGGCATGCTGATGGAATCGTTCGTCGCCATCATGGCCATGGTTGCGGCCTCGGTGATCGAGCCGGGCGTGTACTTCGCCATGAACAGCCCGGCTGCCGTGGTCGGTTCCGATGTTGTGTCGGTAGCGCAGACGGTCAGCAGTTGGGGCTTCCTGATTACACCTGAGCAGCTCGAAGCGGTCGCCCGTGACATTGGCGAGCACACCGTCCTGGCCCGTGCCGGTGGCGCGCCAACCCTGGCGGTCGGTATCGCGCAGATCCTGCACCAAGTCTTGCCAGGTGAAAACACCATGGCCTTCTGGTACCACTTCGCGATCTTGTTCGAGGCGCTGTTCATCCTCACTGCGGTGGATGCCGGTACCCGTGCCGGGCGCTTCATGTTGCAAGACCTGCTGGGCAGCTTCGTGCCGGCGCTCAAGCGCACCGACTCGTGGGGGGCCAACCTGCTCGCCACCGCTGGCTGCGTGGCACTCTGGGGCTATCTGCTGTACCAGGGCGTAATCGACCCGCTGGGCGGCATCAACACCCTGTGGCCGCTGTTTGGTATCTCCAACCAGATGCTGGCCGGTATCGCCTTGATGCTCGGTACTGTGGTGCTGATCAAGATGAAGCGTCAGCGCTACATCTGGGTCACCCTGCTGCCGGCCGTGTGGCTGTTGATCTGCACCACTGCAGCAGGCCTGATCAAGCTGTTCGACCCGAACCCGGCTGTCGGCTTCCTGGCCCTGGCCAAGAAGTACAGCACTGCGCTGGACGCCGGCCAGGTACTGGCCCCGGCCAAAGACATCGGGCAGATGCAGCACGTGATCTTCAACGCCTACACCAACGCGGGCCTGACGGTCTTGTTCCTGCTGGTGGTCTTCAGCATCCTGTTCTTCGCCATCAAGGTCGGCTACGTCGCCCTGGGCCGCAAGGAGCGCAGCGACAAGGAAACCCCGTTCCAGGCGCTGCCTGACGCGTAATAGAGAGGACTGCAATCATGTTCAACGACCTGGGTCGACTGGGAAAATACCTGGGGCAGGCAGCCCGCCTGATGGTCGGCATGCCCGACTACGACAACTATGTCGAACACATGCAGAAAACGCATCCGGACAAGCCGGTGATGAGCTACGAGGCGTTCTTCCGCGAACGCCAGGAAGCACGTTACGGTGGCAAATCCGGCCCCAAGTGCTGTTGAGCCTGCGGTACGTGTGAACCTGTGGGAGCCTGGGTAACCGGCTCCCACAGTCATTTTCAGATTCAGGAGTATTTTGCGTGCAGACGCCCATTCCCGTAACCGTCCTCACTGGCTTCCTCGGTGCCGGCAAGACTACCTTGCTCAGGCACATGCTCAAGGCCGAGCATGGCCTGAAGCTCGCCGTGATCGAAAACGAATTCAGCGAGGCCGGCATCGACAGCCAACTGCTGGGTGATCAGCCGGTGCAGGTAATGACCTTGGCCAACGGCTGTGTATGCTGCAGCATCCATGGCGACTTGACCCGCGCCCTGTACCTGCTGCTTGAACGTCTGGATGCCGGCGAGATTGCCTTCGACCGCCTGGTGATCGAGTGCACCGGCCTGGCCGACCCGGCGCCGGTAGCGCAAACGTTCTTCATCGACGAGGAGCTGCGTGAGCGCTACATCCTCGACGGCATCATCACCCTCGTCGATGCCGCGCATGCCGAACTGCACCTGACCCAGACCATCGCTCAGGCCCAGGTCGGCTTTGCCGACCGTCTGCTGCTGAGCAAGACCGACCTGGTCGAGCCAGCTGCGGTTGAAGCCCTGCGCGAACGCCTGGGCCGCATCAATAGCAGGGCTGCGATCCGTGTGGTCGAACACGGCTGCATCGACCTGGCTGAACTACTGGATGTGCGCGGTTTCAACCTCAACCCTGACCTTGGGGTAAACCTGAAACCGATGTTGCGACCCGTGCTCAAGCCTGCCACCCCGGACCGCATCTCCACGATGGTGCTGCGCACCGAAGCCCCGCTGGATATCGACCGCCTCAGCAGCTTCATGAACGAGCTGCTGGAAACCCACGGCAAACAGCTGCTGCGCTACAAGGGCGTGCTGAACATTGCTGGCGAGGAGCGCAAGCTGGTGTTCCAGGGCGTGCTCAAGCTTTATGGCTTCGACTGGGACGCCGAGTGGGCCGCAGGCGAAGCGCGCGAGAGCGTGATGGTGTTCATTGCCGATGAACTGCCCGAGGCTACGATTCGGGCTGGCTTCGAGGCAATGGCTGCGGGCTGAGCCGCTGGGGCGCCTGCCCTGCGAACCACTGCGGCCATGAGCTGCGGTGTCGGGTTTCGACCTCGATGCACGGGATCAGGCGTTCGGTCAGCACAGCGGTTTGCCGCACTGCTTTGGCGGTGCGGTATTTGACGCTGTGGATGCACTCGCGGTCGCCGAACTCGCAGCGGTTCAGGGCGGTTCCGCCGCAGGGGCCATTGGCCAGGCCTTTAGGGCAGGTTTCCGGGCAGGTGTACAAGGTGTCTTCCAGGCGGCAACGGCCGCAGGTGTCGCAACCCACCAGCGGGCGCTTCACACTGCGCTCGAGCGTGTGCAGCACTTGTGCGCCAACGCGTGTTGCCCATAGAGGCTGGCGCACTGCCCAACCGAAGGCCTTGCTCAGGCCGTTGCGCCGGCTGAACAGCAGTGAATGCATGCCATGCATCAGGTGATAGCGGGCTTTTTCCTTGAATGAGGCATCGACCCGTGACTCGCCCAGGCGCCAGCCCGCCTGTGGCGGATGAAAGGTTACCGCTGGCAGGCCGGGCATCTGCCAGCTGGCGTGCCAGGCCGGTGTCCATTGCTCCATTGACTGAACCTGGGTTTGCCAGTGCTCGATACGGGCCTCGAGGGCCAGCAGCTGTTCGAGTGTGTGAACCCCTGACAGGTGCACACCGGCGTAACCCATCAGCTTTGTACCGATAATCTGCAAGGCCAGACGGTCAACACTGCGCGCCTGGGCAAAGGCCTTGGACTGCGCCGTCTCCGCTTCGAGCATGTCGCGCATGGAGAGCGTGACAGTGACGCCGGCCACGTGGTCGAGCATCGCTGCGCGCCCGTGGGTGAGGCTCATGAGGCAGGCCAGCATGGGCTTGGGTGACGCCTGGCGGCGCATCCAGTGTATGGCTTCCTGGTGCTTGGCGGCATCGAAGCCCAGCTGCAAGGTGAAGAAGTCAGCCCCCGCTGCCAGCTTTTTCTCGGCCTTGAAATACTGGGCGCCGCCTTCTTCCTCGTGGTACTTGAACGGGTTCAGCGCCGCGCCCAGCAGCCAGTGCGGGCAAGCCTGGCGGGCAATCTGCAGGGCAGCGACCGATTCCAGATAGCGCACCGGGCGCTGGCCAGGTTCATGGCCGGGCAGGCGGTCGCCAGTCAGCAGTAACAGCTGGTCGAGGCCGGCGGCGTCCATGCGCTGCAGTTGGGCGAGCAGGTGGTGGCGCTCGCGATCCTTGCCCGAAAAATGCGGCAGGGCAGGCACCGGGTTGCTGAACGAGGCGAGGGCGTCCAGCGGTGACATGTCCAGCGGGCTGCCGACACGATCACCGATGGCCACGGTCATAGGCCAGCCGCACAGGTGCGCACGGGCCATGATCGCTTCCATGGCGGCAAAGCGTTCTGCGGAAGGTTTGGGGACGAACTCCATGACGCAGACGAAGTTCTTTTCGCGCAGGGCGGTTTTCAGCAGGCTCATGTTGGCCGGGCACCTGGTGTGGTCAGGGTGGCATTGTGCGGCAGAAGGCGAGCCGGGTCATGTCCGGATGCGCAAGGTGGTGATCTGAATGAGACATGGGGGCCGGGAAGATCATGAGAGCCGTGTAGGACTTGCCCGTGAAAGGGCCGGCACAGCCACTGCACAATCATGATCATGATCATGATCATGATCATGAAGATTTCTTGGGTTCATCTCAAATTTAATGAGTTTGTCTCAACACCCCGCCAGCCGGAGAATCTCCCTCATTCATTAAAGCATGCTGAAGGGACAAGACATGGCACTGGCACATAACCTGGGCTTTCCACACATCGGCCGTGACCGCGAGCTGCGTGCCCGCCACTGGCAGGTGCAGAAAGACGCTGGCATCGAGCTGCTGCCGGTCGGCGACTTCGCCTGGGACAGCCACGTGCTTAGCGCAGGCGATCAGCCGTTCGTTCTGAACTGGGAACCACTGTTCGAAGAAGTGGAGCACGCCAAGGCTCTGGGCCATGCAGTCAAGCCGGTAGTGATCGGCCCCTTGACCTACCTGTGGCAGGGCCAGACCCTGGGCGGTGACTTCGACAAGCTGGAGCTGCTTGACCGCCTGCTGCCCGTGTATGACCAGCTCCTCAACCGCCTGGCCGCCCTGGGCGTTGAATGGGTGCAGATCGATGAACCCATCCTCGCCCAGGCGCTGCCCCAGGACTGGAAAAATGCCTATGAACGCGTCTACAACATCCTGCAACGCGCACCGTTGAAGAAGCTGATCGCCACGTACTTCGGTGGCCTTGACGGCAACCTCGGCCTGGCCGCCAACCTGCCAGTGGATGGCTTGCACGTCGATCTGGTTCAAGCCCCTGAGCAATACCAGAGCATTCTCGACCGCCTGCCGGCTTACAAGATACTGTCGCTGGGCCTGGTCGACGGTCGCAACGACTTGCCTTGCGATCTGGGCAAGACCCTGGGGCTGCTGCACGAGGCCCATGAACGCCTGGGGGAGCGGCTGTGGTTGGCGCCGGCCTGTTCGCTGCTGGAGAGCCCAGTGGATCTGGCCGTGCAGAAGTGCCAGGAAGTGGCGGTGCTGGCTGCTTCGCTGGAGCAGGACCGAGCCGCGGCTTGAACGGTTGCTGCCTGTGCCGGCCTCTTCGCGGGTGAACCCGCTCCTACAACGGCCTGCGCCCAATCACCGATGTGTGTCCACCACCGATCAGTGTAGGAGCGGGTTTACCCGCGAATACGGTGGCGAATGCAACGGTGAATGGCTGGTGGAGATTGGCCAGCAGGCCCGGCCCTTTCGCGGGTAAACCCGCTCCTACAACGGCCTGCGCCCGATCACCGATGTGTGTCCATCACCGATCAGTGTAGGCGCGGGTTCACCCGCGAAGAGGCCGGGCCTGCTTGAATCAATCAGCGCTCGATGGCCAGCGCCACCCCTTGCCCGCCACCAATGCACAAGGTGGCCAGGCCTTTCTGGGCATCCCGCTTGATCATCTCGTGCAGCAGGGTCACCAGCACCCTGCACCCGGAAGCACCAATCGGATGGCCCAGGGCAATCGCCCCTCCATTGACGTTAACCCGTGCGGCATCCCATGCCAGCGCATTGCCCACGGCCAGCGCCTGGGCGGCAAAGGCTTCGTTGGCTTCGATCAGGTCCAGTTCGGCCAGTTGCCAACCGGCCTTGTCCAGGCAACGCTGGGTCGCCGAAACCGGACCGATACCCATGATCGCGGGGTCTACCCCGGCACTGGCATAGGCGGCGATCTTCGCCAGCACCGGCAGGCCCAAAGCCTCGGCCTTTGCGGCGCTCATCAAAAGCACGGCGGCGGCGCCGTCGTTCAGGCTGGAAGCATTGCCTGCGGTGACGCTGCCGTCCTTCTTGAAGGCCGGGCGCAGTTTGCCCAGAGACTCGGCGGTGGTGTCCGGGCGTGGTTGCTCGTCACGGGCAAAAACCTTGGGCTCTCCCTTTCTCTGCGGCAGCACGATGGGGGTGATTTCAGCGTCGAAACGGCCGGCCTCGATCGCCGCCATTGCCTTGCGCTGCGATTCGGCAGCGAAGGCATCCTGCTGTTCACGGGTTAGACCGTACTTGTCCACCAGGTTTTCGGCAGTGATGCCCATGTGGTAGTCATTGAAGGCATCCCACAATCCGTCCGTGATCATGCTGTCGATCAGTTGGCCATGGCCCATGCGCTGCCCGGTACGGGCGGAGGGCATCACGTAGGGGGCAAGGCTCATGTTCTCCTGACCACCGGCAATCACCACCTCGGCATCGCCGCAGCGAATCGCCTGGGCGGCCAGGTGCAGGGCCTTGAGGCCCGAGCCGCAGACCTTGTTCAGGGTCAGGGCCGGTACGCTGAAGGGCAGGCCAGCCTTGATCGCCGCCTGGCGTGCCGGGTTCTGACCGGCACCGGCAGTGAGCACTTGGCCGAGGATGACTTCGTCGACCTGCGCCGGGTCCAGCCCGGTTTGTTTCAGCAGTTGCTTGATCACGGCGGCGCCGAGGTCGACCGCAGGCACTGTGGCCAGGGCGCCCTGGAAGCTGCCGATGGCGGTACGGGTTGCGGCGACGATCACCACGTCGTTCATGTTGTTGTTCTCCGTGCAATGGGCGTAGTGCCGCCAGCATCGGCGGGTTTGGCTTATTTGTTAAGTTTGTTTTTCTTTCGGATTGATGTGAAAAGCAAATCAATGGGTGGCGGACGTTTTAACCCGCCAATCTGGATTTCGTGCTGCCATGTCCCTCCTGCACAGAAGAACTCTGGTTTTGCATCCCTCTGATCACCCCGTAATATGTGTCGGATAACCTGCGGGGGTAGTCTCACCCTCTGATCAATCGGAATCGCCCCAAGCGGCGCTTCCCCGGCATAAACCTGACGAGGTACAGACATTGGCCATCATTCATCCTAAGGTTCGCGGTTTCATCTGCACCACGACTCACCCGAAGGGCTGCGAGCTCAACGTCCGTGACCAGATCGAAGCCACCCGCAAGCTGGGCGTACGCGAGGATGGCCCGAAGAAGGTCCTGGTCATCGGTGCTTCCAGCGGCTACGGCCTGGCAGCCCGCATCACCGCGGCGTTCGGCTTCAAGGCCGACACCCTGGGCGTGTTCTTCGAAAAACCAGGCACCGAGACCAAGGCCGGCACTGCTGGCTGGTACAACGCTGCTGCCTTCGACAAGTTCGCCAAGGCCGAGGGCCTGTACAGCAAGTCGATCAACGGTGACGCCTTCTCCGACGAAGCCCGCGCCAAGGTCATCGAGCTGATCAAGAACGAAATGGGTGGCAAGGTCGACCTGGTCATCTATTCGCTGGCTTCGCCCGTGCGCAAGCTGCCGCAGACGGGTGAAGTCATCCGCTCGGCACTCAAGCCGATCGGCCAGCCGTACAAGTCGACCGCCATCGACACCAACAAGGACACCATCATCGAGGCCAGCATCGAGCCGGCCACCGAGCAGGAAATTGCCGACACCGTCACCGTCATGGGTGGCCAGGACTGGCAGCTGTGGATCGATGCGCTGGCTGGCGCCAATGTACTGGCCGAAGGCGCTCGCACCGTGGCCTTCAGCTATATCGGCAGCGATATCACCTGGCCGATCTACTGGCACGGTGCACTGGGCCAGGCCAAGCAGGACCTGGACGAAACTGCCCTGCGTCTGAACCAGAAGCTGGCCGGTGAAGTGAAAGGCGGCGCCAATGTGGCGGTGCTCAAGTCGGTGGTTACCCAGGCCAGCTCGGCCATCCCGGTGATGCCACTGTACCTGTCGATGGTCTTCAAGATCATGCAGGAGAAAGGTGTTCACGAAGGCACCCAGGACCAGCTTGACCGCATGTACCGCGACCGTATGTACCGTACCGACGGTGCGCCGGCAGAAGTCGACGAGAAGGGTCGCCTGCGCCTGGACGACTGGGAGCTGCGTGACGACGTGCAGAACGCTTGCAAGGCCCTGTGGCCCAAGGTGACCACCGAGAACCTGTTCGAGCTGACCGACTACGCCGGTTACAAGAAGCAGTTCCTCAACCTGTTCGGCTTCGAGCGCGCTGACGTCAACTACGACGAAGACGTAGCCACCGATGTGAAGTTCGACTGCGTCGAGCTGTAATCGGGTAAGCCTGTACCGGCCTCTTCGCGGGCAAGCCCGCTCCCACAGGTTCTCCCCCTGCAGGAGCGGGCTCACCCGCGAAGAGGCCGGTACAGGCTACAAAATCTTTGCTAGTTTTGGCGCACAACGACAGGGAATGCGCCATGAGTAGCCTCACCCAACCCGCTACCCCATTTCACCACCCCGCGGCCGACGGCTACCGCCTCGGCGGCTTCTGCTGGCGCCACGCCCAACCTGACCCCCAGCGCCCGCTGGTGATCATCAACGCTGCCACTTCGGTACGCTGCCGCTATTACGCCCGCTTTGCCGACTACCTGTTCGCCCACGGCTGCGATGTGCTGA
The DNA here is from genome assembly GCF_043101865.1 of Pseudomonas sp. zjy_15. Classification (NCBI taxonomy): domain Bacteria; kingdom Pseudomonadati; phylum Pseudomonadota; class Gammaproteobacteria; order Pseudomonadales; family Pseudomonadaceae; genus Pseudomonas; species Pseudomonas sp. zjy_15. The sequence goes on along the minus strand of NZ_JBICII010000137.1, from coordinate 48,544 downwards.
CCTATGACTACCGTGGTATCGGCGAATCCCGGCCTGCGTCGCTGCGTGGTTTCCAGGCCTCCTGGAGCGACTGGGGCCGGCTGGATTTCGAAGCCATGCTGGCGCATGCGGCAGCGCATTTCCCAGGTCAGCCGGTGGACGTGGTGGGGCACAGTTTCGGCGGTTGTGCAGTAGGCCTGGCACCGTCGGCTGGCCAGATCCGTCGGGTCGTCATGGTTGGCGCGCAGTTCGCCTACTGGCGCGACTACGCGGCCAGCCAGCGCTGGCAACTGTTCGGCAAGTGGCATGTGGTCATGCCGCTACTGACCCGGGTATTCGGCTACTTTCCCGGCAAGCGCCTGGGTTGGCTGGAAGACACGCCAGCCGGCGTGGTGCATGACTGGACCACACGCACCCCACGTTATGAGCACCGCCCCAGCGGGCGGGCGTTGGCGGCGCTACCGTTCGCCCAGGTGCGTGCGGCGACGCTGGCCATCAGTCTGACTGACGACCCTTTTGGGACCGTGGCGGCGACCGAGCGTTTATTGGGTTATCTACAGGGGGGCGAGCGCCAGCACCTGCGCATTGCACCTGTGGATATCTCGGCCGAGGAAATTGGCCATTTCGCGTTCTTCCATGACCGGTTTCGCGAAAACCTGTGGCCGGTGGCCTTGCAGTGGTTGCGGCAGGGGAGGCTGGAAGGTGGGGGGCCTGGCACCATCATGGGTTGATGGTGGGCGCAGGACAGTGGGGCCGCAAAGCGGCCCCGGCTATCTCAAGCCTTGCGCGCAAGCGGCTGCGCAGCAAACTTCACACCCGCCAGACCGTGTTTGATCAGCGCACGGATGTTGCCATGGTCGCTACCCTCAGGCGTGGCCACCACATCACGGTAGTGCTCGCCGAAGGCCAGCAGTGCTTCCTGGTCGCTCAGCCCTTCAAGCAAGGCCAGGCCCAGGGTTTTGCACGAACCTTCGTTCTGCCCTGCCGCATTCTCCACGCCGCCGTTGTTGAAGGCCTGCGGCTGGTAGCTGTAATTGTCGGCAATGAACGCCAAGGTATCGGCAAATACATGTTGGCCGCTGGCCAGGCTTGCGCGCAGGGTATTCAGATCAGTCACGAGGTTTTCCTTTTTCGAACGCCGCTTGTTGTTCGGCGCTGGCTTCTTTCTGGTATTGGGCTTTCCACTCGGCGTAGGGCATGCCGTACACCGCTTCGCGGGCATCATCCAGGCTCAGGTCCAGCTGACGCTCGTCAGCGGCGGCCTTGTACCACTTGGACAGGCAGTTGCGGCAGAAACCGGACAGGTTCATCAGGTCGATGTTCTGTACATCGGTGCGCTTTTGCAGGTGTTCAACCAGGCGCCGGAATGCGGCCGCCTCGAGCTCAAGCTGTTGTTGTGGGGTCATGGTCTTCTCTCAAGTCATGCGGTTCTTCAGGTGGCGGCCACCGTTGATGACCACCTGGCTGCCGGTGCTGTACTGGCTGGCGAGCAGGTACTTGACGGTCTCGATCAGCGGGCCGGCGCCGGGTTCGAACTCCAGCAGGGCCTTTTTCAGGGTTTGCTGGCGGTAGGCTTCGTCCCCCCCTTCCTTGAGGATCAGCAGCCCGGGCAGGATACCGTTCACATGCACCGTGGGCGCATATTTTTCGGCGAATGACAGCACCATGTTCTGCAGCGCGGCCTTGGTGGCGGCATAGCCGATGTGGCTTTTACTGCCGCGCGAAGAGGTTTCGTCGCAGATGTGGATGATGTCGGCCTTTTCCACCTTGGCCAGCAGGTCGCCCAGGGCCAGGTTGAGGTGGTAGGGCGCTTCGACGTGCAGGCGGAACATGGTCTCGAGGTTGTCGAGGCTATCGTCGAGCCATAGTGAGGCGTTGTGGATGATGGCGCGCAGTCCGTCGTAACGATCGTGCAGGTGATCGATCAGCGCCTGGCGGTCGCCCGCGTGGCACAGGTCGGCCTGAAACTGCACGATGTTGGGGTGGGCTGCCTGCGGCTGGATGCTGCGGCTGGCACTGACCACCGTATGGCCGGCCTGTGCCAGTTCGAGGGCCAGGGCCAGCCCGACGCGCTGGCTGGCTCCGGTAACGAGAATGGGGCTGTTCATGTTCGGGGTGGTCAACTTGTCTGTCCTTTGGTTGCCACCCAGCATACCCGAACTGTTTCCCTGTTGTATGGCCTGGCCTCAGCGGCTGCGCAAGGCGCCGGCAGTGGGTGGGGAGGCCTGCAGCCAACTGGCTAGCAGGCGGGTGGACAGCGGGATGAACAGGTACACCATGACCGGCGTCAGGGCCAGGGTGCTGAGCAGTACCCGGGGTATGAGGTCGAGCGCCGTCAACCAATGGCCGAACAGCAGGTTGAAGGCCAGCGAGACTGGAAAAAACGCCAGCCAGATGGCCACGGCCTGCTTCCAGCGTGGCGGTTTTTGCACCCTGTTGGTGCCGAACCAGTCGTCGATACCGCTGACGCGCGCCTCTTTGGGGCGCTCGAACAGGCCGTTGCCGCGTTGTAACCATGCGCGGCGAGAGGCGGAGTGTTCCCAGGCATGCAGGGTCGGCTCGTCGCTGAAGCGGAAGATGATCTGAAATTCGTCGCTATCCTGAGGCGGGGCAAGGATGCCCGAGCCGAGGTAGCCAGGGAAGTCGGTGGCCAGCTGTTCGCCTTCGTGCAGCCAGGCCAGCAGGTCCTGGTAGCGGCCATGGGCGGCGCGGCGCGACACCATGAGGGTAACGGGTGGGGTAGACATCGTGTATCTCCTGGCAACGGGGCTGGCGGGTAGCTGGCCCCTTTGGCTGTGTGGCCCGGGGTGATGGGCGACGCAGTCGTGCATGCAAGAATCGGGCGCGCATTATCGCGCAGTTGCGATCTTCGGCAAATATCGGCAGTTAAACGGTGGCACCAACAGACCGACACAGTCGTAGTAAGCTATGTGCCCAGTTTTTCGCACTCAGGGTACTTCGTGCAGATGAACGAACAGGGACGTAAACCGTTGATCGATGCGAGCTTCGAGCAGCAGGAGCTGTTTCCGATTCGTGAAGTGTCACGCTTGACCGGTGTCAACGCCGTCACCCTTCGTGCCTGGGAGCGCCGTTATGGACTGATCCAGCCCATCCGTACCGACAGTGGTCACCGCTTGTATTCCCAGGCTGATATCGATGAAATCCGCCGTATCCTCGGGTGGCTGGAGCGCGGCGTGGCGGTCAGCAAGGTGGGCAGTATTCTGGCCCGCGGACATGCCCTCTCCGGGCAGGCTGGCGGCGCGGTGGACACTAGCCTGCGCTGGCAAAACCAGATTCGCCTGGCGGTACAGCACTTCGATGTGGCGGGCCTGAATCGCCTTTATGACGAGGTGTTCGCAGCCAGCACCCTGGATCAGGTTTTCGCGGATGTACTCATGCCGGTGTGGCATGACATGGTAGTCCGGCAAGGTGGCTATGGGCAGGCCAGCGAATGGCTGTTCTATGACCAGTTCCTGCGCGGTCGGGTTTTCGCCCGCTTGCAGCTGGCCCGTGTGCCGTGTAGCCGCACCGTGCTATTGGCGCCATTGCCGGGGCAGTGCCATGAGCTTGAGTTGCTGGTAACCAGCCTGATCCTGGATAGCGACGAAGTTCGCGTGATCCCGTTGGCGAACGGGCAGCCGCTGCAAGAGCTTGCGCTGGTCTGCGAACGGCTGAAGCCGGACGCCCTGGTGCTGTTTTCCCATCAATCGCCCACAGCAGAACTCGCCCGGCACTTCAAGCGCCTGGCATCGATGCTGGAATGCCCATTGTTACTGGCCGGTGAAGCGGCGGAAGCGGTACAGGACAGCCTGGCTGGCAGCCCTGTAGCCTGCCTGGGCGCGCAGGGCAGTGTGATGCGCCAGCGCTTGCGGCAGTTTCTAGCCCGTCAGCTCGATACCTGAGTGTGCAGCTCGGGGTGGGCGCGGCGGTGCGCCTGGAGGATGTAGTCGCGCAGGCGTTCGATTTCTTCGGCTGGGCTTTGGCTGAGGTCGTAGGCAGCCAGGTCCGAGCCGATGCGCCGGCCCAACACACCATGCAGTTCGATCGGGTTGATGCCGCCCGGGGCGAAGCGCAGCGCGAAGCGGGCGGGTGCTGCTGGCAAATCACGGACTTCCAGCAGCACACCCTTGAAGGAAATCTCGCGTACCCACAGGCCGCTTGTTTCGTCATGGGCATCGAGCAGTGCGCTCGGCTGGTCCATCGCCAGGCGCCATGGGCGCAGCATGGGGCCGTCTTCGTAGATTTCCGGTGAACCCAGTTGCAGGTGCAGGGCGTGGAACTCGTCCTCTACCAGCTGCAGCGGGAAACTGATTTGCTGGTTGTTGAACTGGGCCTGCAAGGTCACCTGCTCGTTAGCCACCAACCGGGTGAGCAAGCTTTGTATGCGGCGGTCGCCATTGACCAGCAGGCTCGACATGGTGTCAGCCAGGTTCAGTTGCGGCGAATGCTGCATGTTCTGTATGAAATCCAGCTCGTCCTGGGTCAGGAGCGCGTCTGCTTGCATGATCGAACTCGGTGGTGGCGATTTCTTCAACGGAATTGACCGTGCGTGGCGGACTTGGTTCAGGCGCGTTCGTCGGGTTTCGGACGAGCGCGCAGTTCTGCCAGCTCCCGTTCCAGTTCGACCTGGCGGCTGACGTCTTTCTGGATGCCGATAAAGTAAGTGCGCTGGTCAAAGTCGCTCTTCACCGGCGTGATCGACAACTCGTTCCAGAAGGCGCTGCCATCCTTGCGATAGTTACGCAGCACTTCGCGACATGGGCGGCCCTCGGCCATGGCCTTGCGGATGCGTGCGCGGCCAAGCTGGTCACGGTCGTCAGCCTGCAGGAACCGGCAATCCTGATAGAGAATCTCGTCACGGTTGTAGCCAGTGAGGCATTCGAAAGCGGCGTTCACGTAGATCAGGATGGTGTCGTCGCCTTCCTTTTCGGCAACCACGATGCCGTCATTGGACGCATCGACCATCGATTGCAGCAATTGCGCGTTGATCATGTCCGGGCCATAGGTGAAGGAAAACGGAAGATGGCGACTTTGGTAAGGGCGGCCTTTTGCCAGCGTTGAATGCTAGTATCCTACGTTTTCACTCAGTTTCGGAATCCTCTACTCGATGAAAGTCGCCATTATTTCCGGCTCGGTCTATGGCACCGCCGAAGAAGTCGCCCGTCACGCTGAATCGCTGCTCAAGGCGGCAGGTTTCGAGGCTTGGCATGCTGCGCGTGCCACCCTTCAGGATCTTCAGGGTTTTGCCCCTGACGCCTTGCTGGCCGTGACCTCGACCACCGGTATGGGTGAGCTGCCGGACAACCTCATGCCGCTGTACAGCACCCTTCGTGACACGCTGCCCGCGGCCTGGCGCGGCCTGCCTGGCGCGGTGATCGCGCTGGGCGACTCCAGTTATGGCGATACCTATTGCGGTGGTGGCGAGCAGATGCGTGAGCTGTTCGCCGAACTGGGCGTGCGCGAAGTGCAGCCAATGCTGCGCCTGGATGCGAGCGAGACGGTGACCCCGGAAGCGGATGCCGAGCCTTGGCTGGCTGAGTTGGCGAACGCACTGAACGCCTGACCCGGCACCTGTGCAGGTGTGTTAGCCGTGGGGCTCGCGCAACAAGGCCAACCACGCCTGCGCTGCCCGTGACAGGTAGGCGCCGCGTCGCCAGATAAACGCGATATCCCAACGCAAATCCTCCTGCGTATTCAACGGCACACGCACCACCCCGGGGCGTTCCAGCGCTTTTGCCACCACCCGGGGCAGCATCACCACGCCCTGGCCGGCTGCCACCAGCGCCGCCAAAAAATCCGCCTGGCCGCTGCGCCCGCCTTCCTTGGGGGTGAAGCCCTGCTGCTGGCACGCCTTCAGCAGCCGGTCGTTGAGCACAAAACTGCGCTGGTACAGCAGAAACGGTGTATCGGCCAGTTGCTCCAGGCCCACGGCGTCCAGGCCGGCCAAGGCATGGCCAGCCGGCAGCAACGCATCCAGCCGTTCGTTGCAAAAGGGCTGGTAGTCGAATGCCTCGTCGGTGGGCGTCAAACAGCCGCCCAGTTCCAGTTCGCCACTTCTGACGGCCTGTTCGATGCTGCGGCTGCCGCCTTCCAGCAGTTGGATGGCGATGTTCGGATGGCGCCGCCGGTACTCGGCGAAAAAGCCGGCGAACAGCGTGTCGCTGCCAAGCATCGGCAAGCCCAGGCGTAGTTCGCCACGCTCCATCTGGCTGAGATCGTCCAGCTCGTTGAGCAGCGCCTGGCGCTGACGCAGCAAGGCTTCGCCACGCTCCAGCACGATGCGGCCGGCAGCGGTCAAGTGCAGTTGCGAAGCCTGGCGCTCCAGCAGCGGCTGGCCCACATCTTGCTCAAGCTGGGCCACCTGCTTGCTCACGGCCGACTGACTGATGTGCAGGGTCTGTGCCGCCTGGGTAAAACCGCCGCGGTGGACCACTTCGATGAAGCTGCGCAGTTGTTTGAATTCCATGCTTTGGATTCCATTTTGGAATGGTGAGCAGTCTAACAATTCGCTTCTGGCCTAGGCAGCCAAATCTTAAAATGAGGGCCTGTCGAGGAACCCCGCCATGAAACCTGCATTATTGAAAAAAGCCCTGCGCCTGCTTGTCGAGCTGGCGGTTCTCTGTGCGCTGTTCCTGCTTGGTGGTCAGATTGCCAGTTGGCTGGGCTGGCCGATCCCCGGTGGTGTGATGGGCCTGGCACTGCTGTTGATACTGTTCGCTTCGGGTGTGCTCAAACCGGCCATGCTGCAATTGGGTGCTGGCTGGCTGATGGCTGAGATGCTGTTGTTCTTCATCCCGGCGCTGATGAGCCTGCTCGACTATGGCTCACTGATCCGTGATGAGGGCTGGCGCATCTTGCTGGTGATCGCCGTGAGCACGCTGATGGTGATGATAGTGACCGCCATGACCGTTGAGCTGGTGTGCCGCTGGAGGTTGCGCCATGAGCCTTGAACCCATGCCGCTGTTCTGGTTGGCCTTGACCTTGCTGGCTTACCTGGGCAGCCGCTGGTTGTACCGGCGTAGCAAACGCTACCTGCTGTCACCGTTGATCCTGGTGCCGGTGTTGCTGTTGGCTGTGGCCGTGCCACTGCATACAGCCTATGCCGAGTATGCGCGCAACACCCACTGGTTGATGAGCGTGCTCGGCCCGGTGACCGTAGCCTTCGCGGTGCCGATCTGGCAGCAGCGGGCCATGCTGGCGCGCCACTGGCCGGCCTTGATGGTGGGCATGGTCGCTGGCAGCAGTGCCTCGATCGCCAGCTCCTGGGGGCTGGCGCACCTGTTGGCGCTGGACAGCGCAACCAGCCTGTCGCTGGTGCCGCGCTCGATCACCACGCCCTTTGCCATGCCCATGGCCCATGACCTGGGTGGGGTGCCAGAGCTGACAGCGGTGTTCGTGATGTTCACCGGCGTGCTCGGTGCCATGTTCGGCGGTGTGCTGTTGCGTTGGTTGCCGCTGCGTACGCCGCTGGCACGAGGTGCGCTGTTCGGTGTTGGCGCGCATGGTGCCGGGGTCAGCCGGGCGCAGGAAGTGGGCCGTGAGGAAGGCTCGGTGGCCGGCCTGGTGATGGTCCTGACCGGGCTACTCAACCTGTTCGCGGCCCCCTTGTTGGCCTTGCTCCTCTGACCGTTCGTGCCACTGACTCGCTCAGTCATCAAGCTGGCTGGCAACGCAAGTTCCAGCCAATGGGCTGCTGGCTAGACTTTGCCTCGACATAGAGAGCACATGTAAGTGCCGAGGTGACATGCAATGAACGCAGCCTTGCCCTATTCCGCCAACACCACTACACCGGGACACTTCTGATGCCTCTGGCCGAGATTCCATTGTGCGTCTGGCGTACCCGGGCACAGAGTTTCATCTTCCGGGGCCAGAGCATCCGCTACTGGACCGCAGGGCAAGGAGAGCCTCTGCTTCTGTTACACGGTTTCCCCACCGCCAGTTGGGACTGGCACTACCTGTGGGGCCCTCTGAGCCAACGTTTCCGGGTGATCGCTTGCGACATGCTCGGCTTTGGTGATTCGGACAAGCCCGTCGATCACACTTACAGCCTGATGGAGCAAGCAGACCTGCAGCAGGCATTGCTTGCCCACCTGCAGGTCACAGAGCCGGTACACCTGTTGGCTCACGACTACGGTGGCAGCGTCGCGCAGGAACTGCTGGCGCGACACCATGAGCAGCGTGCCGACATTGGCAGCTGTGTGTTCCTCAACAGCGGGCTGTTCCCCGAAAGCTGCCGCATGCTACTGATCCAGAAGCTGCTGCTCAGCCGGTTTGGCTGGCTGGTCGGGCGCTCGTTCGGGCGTGACGACCTGGTGCGTAATGTGATGCAGGTCTACGGCCCCTGCACCCATCCCAGTGAAAGCGCGCTGGATGACTTCTGGAGCCTGATCGCTGCCAACCGGGGCACGCGCATCCTGCACAAGCTGGTGGGCTACATGCCGGAGCGCAGGTTGCACCGCGAACGCTGGGTAGGGGCGATGCAATGTAGAGGCGTGCCGCTGCGCTTGATCAATGGCATTGTCGACCCGCTTTCCGGCGCGCACATGCTTGAGCGCTACCGGCAACTGGTGCCGGAGCCAGACACCGTGCAGTTACTGGGCATTGGCCATTACCCGCATACGGAAGCGCCAGTGCAGGTACTGCGCCACTACCTGGCCTTTCGTGAGCGGCCGCTGAGCTTTTACCCGCCGAAAGTGGCGTGGTCATGACGAGGCCTTTGCGCAAATGGAATAGAGCGCTGTCCGTGCGGCGCTCGGTCTCATCGACGCTGAAAATATCGACGGCCACGTGACAGGCAGCGTGCATTTTCAGTCGCCCAAAAAAAAGGCCGCTGCAAGCCGCAGCGGCCAATCGAGACGTCAGATCAAGGAGCTTCAAAATCTACGTCGGTGAACCTCGCAGGCCTGAAAAGCGGGGGGGAGAGCCCTTCAAGCCGGCCAGTGAGTTAAGAATAAGCGCTTGATCCGTCTGGAAAAATAGCTTCTGTCGACATTCACCTTTACGTTTCAGGCAACAGTGCCAAGTGCTGGATAAGCTTCCCTGCGCTATTGCCTTTGTCATCCGTTCACTCTGCTGCTCCCTTGTTTTGGAGCGCAGTTCATGTCTTTCGATTTCAATCTTGGCATCACCAATTTCGGTCAGGGGTGCCCGGATGCACGCTCTGTGAAAGAACAGGTGAAGGCCATGATGGCTCACGCCCAGGAGCTGCAACAGCTGATGGCTACGGTTGCGCAACTGGCCAGCCTGATCCCGGAGGCTCATCGACAACAGTTCACCGAGCAGAAGCGTTTGCCGTTGGCGGTTGTCGAGTCGCTTGTGCCGCAAAGGCAGGCAGTGCTTGACCAGTGGTGGGAGCAACAGTCCAGGTTAAGTTCGAAATCACTTACCCTGGCGTCCCATTTGATCCAGCTGATGTTTGCCGAAACGCGCCTCAAGGCCCTTACGTTCAAGGCCTGGGAAGCCGGTATCGAGGCCCTCGAGCAGGGCGGGGACGTAAACAGGCATGAGGTGTACCTGGTTGCCGGAGATTTGCGTTTTCGCTTGCCGGGTGTCGTTGCCAGCAGTCATGACCTCGAACAGAACCCGGACGCACCTGCGGATTTTCTGATCTACAGCCTGGCCAGCGGTTGCTGGTTCGACACTGAGCGCGAGCGCGCAGCCCGTGAACTCGCCCCTGCCTTTGCTGAAGGCAGCCCGTTGCGTTGGCTGTTGTCTTCGCAAGAGCGGGCAGCGCTGTCTACAGAGGGTTTGACACTCGATTTCGTGCCGCTGCAGGTGCCACTTCACAGGTATTTCATCCGTGATCTGCAGGCTATCCAGCTTGAAGCCACCCAGCGCAGCCTGCGGAGCAAGGTCGATGACGCCCGGCGTCTGGCCCAGCTCGACAGTGCGGCTCGGCTTGAGCCTCTGGTGGCTGCGCTGCAGAAACGTGCGGCGCGGCATGTGCGAGCTTACCGCACCAGCCTGCTGCCCGAATGGCGGCGGTTCATGCAGGGCGAGGAACTGCAAGCCTATCGACATCTGGAAGATGACCTGCAGGTGAAGGAGAAGCGTTGCACCGAGCGTCTGGCGCAATGGCGCGACCTGCGCAGCTTCGCCAAAAAACAGGTCCAGCAAGCCCTTGGCCTGGATATCGACCCCGAGCAGGTGCGGCTGCGAGTCAGTCACGTCGATGACCCTGAGCAGGCGATGAAACACACCCTGCTCGATTGGGCGTTGAGTGGTGGCTACAGCGGGTGCCAGCTCAAGGTTGAAGTCCTGGGTGAGCGGCACCGTTCATTGTTGGGGGGCACCTCTGTCCAGCGGGTGATCGAGAAACTGGATTTGCGCGTAAGCTACGTCAAACAGATCCGTACGCTCTATGACGACACGTTGACCATGGCCGCACTGTGTGAGGTTCTTGATGCGCGGCTGGCGCTGGCCAATCAGGCCGCTCGTCATCAAGGTTTTCACCCGGCGGCGTTCGATCTGTTGCACCACGCACGCCGGGGGGAAATGCAGGCCAATGGCATCAGCGCCGGTCTGGTTTGCCTCAATGGTGCGCCAACGCCCTTGAAGGACCTGCTGTGCCTGGTACAGGGCGATCAGTACCTGCTCTATGCCCCCGGCGCACCGGGAGGCGATTTTCATCTTTTCGACTCACTCGAAAAAATGGCGCTCGAAATCGGTAGCTGGACCTTGTTGCCGGTAGGCAGTGAGTACCTGCTGGGGCAATGCTCGCGGGCCCAGCATGATTCGCTCAAGCGCCATTTGCGCAAGGTCGGGATGCTGCCCACCGACTGGTCCATGCACAGCGTGACGCTCGCGCCGGTCAAGTCGCAGCAGTGGCCGGATGTGCTCAATGCCCTGGCCAGGCGCAAGATCACTGCCCTGATCGAGGATCAGCAGGCCACCACGCCAAGCTGGTTCATCAAAGCCAGTCGTACCGAGCAGCAGGCACTGGTTGATATCGACCAACTGCTCAAGCTGGCACAGGCCAGGTATCAGTCGCTGATGAAGATGCCGAGCTTTCGCACCTTCGCTCATCGACAGGTGACGGAAAAGGTCAATTCATACCCGGGCAATCGCGGCGGCCCAATCAACCCGGATCAGGTATTGATAGCGCTGGAAGAGGATGCTTTTCGCACACTGACGCAGACCGTCATCAAAGGGTATCCCACGTATTACAATTTTTCCGGCTTTGCCCGCATCACCTCGGCTACGGGCCAGGATATCTCGCACCTGAGCCCGGCGCTGCTGGGGAGCTACATCCGCGCTGCCGACCTGGGCAACAAGTACATCGAAGAAGTGAAAGCGCAGTTACTCGACCGCTCCAGGCCTGAATATGAAAGGCTCAGGCAGTGTTATCGCACGCTCTTCGCTTTGAAGATCAGGCGTGCCGTGCTCAGCGAGAAACTTCAGGGCAGCTTGTCGGGTCGCCATGCGCAGTGGCTGGCGTCAGTGATCGACAGCTTTTCCGGGACCTCGATCGACGCGGCGTGCAACCTTTATCCGTTATGGATGGACGATTGCCCCGTCCAGGGTGCCTACCTGCTGAAACCTGCTCGGGACCGCGAACTTGAGCCTCTGGTCTATCTGCCAGAAATCGAGCAAGGGCCCACTCTGCGGACCCTCAGTGAGCTGGCAAGGACCTGGCGTGAGCACGACTTGGCAGGTTATTGCCAGGACCGCGTGCCGTTATCGAGCCAGTCGCGCATGAACGCATTGATCGAAGAGCAACTGCGCGCCGGAGATGGCATTGAGGTGGTGCTGGACGCCGTTGCCCGAGGCAGGGGCGTGCGGGCGCCGATAGGGGAGACCGGGCGTATCGGGGATCCTGTCCAGGACCTTGAAAAGCGGATCAGGCGGATGATCAACGAAGCCGCTGAAGACAGCGCAGGCGCTGCCGAGCGTATTTCGGCCGTGGTGGTGGAGTGGGGGATCGTACTGGCTGGCATCCTCACGGTGCCGTTTCCACCGGCGGCCATGGCCGTCGGGCTTTTCTGTGCGGCCAGGTCCTTCGTCACCGGGGCCATCGCATGGAGCGATGGCGACCGTTCTGCCGCCTTGCTGTCGTTCGCGGCGGGGGTGGCAGGAACGGTGGCTTCCACGGGGGTCTTGGTACGGCTGTTCGGTGCCGCGCAGAAATACATCACCGTGCTTTCCCGGGCAGAGGTGTCGCAGCCCACGGCCTTCTCGCGTGTGATCGGGCGGCTATGCGATGACTACGGCGATTTGGTGAGCGAGGTGGCGCCCGCCCTTTATGATGGCTTCTCTCAGGAACTGCTCTGGCTCGTCGAGGAGGAAACGCTAGACGTCGAAGCGCAGTGTGGGTTGCCCGCGTAACCCATGCGCCAGCTCACGGTTCGTGCGGCCGTGAGCAGGCGCTGCGCCGCCGGCCCATGTTCATCGGCATGGAAGATCGACGTCGGCCCGACCACGGTCATCACCGCGGCGATCTGCCCCATGGCGTTGAATACCGGCGCCGACAGCGCATCCACCCCCGGCATCAGCAGGCCATGCACATGGTGCAGGCCCTTTTCGCGGATGCCGGCCAGCAGTGTGTGGTAGTCACTGGCGGTTTGTTGCAAAGCGGCCAGTTCCCTGTCGCGCAGCTCCTGGGTTTCTCGCTCGGGCAGATAGGCGGCGAATACCAGCCCGGTGGACGAACTGAGCAATGGCAGCACCGAACCGATCTGGGTCACCACGGTGACCGCGCGCACGGCAGGTTCGATGCTTACCACCGTGGCCCCCTGGTTACCCCACACGGCGATGAAGCAACTTTCGTTGAGTTCATCTCGCAACTGCGACAACGGCATTGCCGCCACCTTGAGCACATCGATGCTGCCCAACGCCGCCAGCCCCACCCGCAGTGCCTCACGCCCCAGCCCATAATGGTTGGTGGCGGCATCCTGTTCGGCAAAACCACTGGCAATCAGCGCCTGCAGGTAGCGATGCACTTTGCTTGCAGGCATCTGCACGTGCTCGGCCAGGCGTGATAGTGAAGTCGAGGGTGAGAGTTCTGCGAGGGCCTTGAGGATATCGGTGCCGACTTCCGCCGAGCGGACCTTCTGCTTGCCGGTGTCGGTGGGGGAGTTGGCTTTGGCCATGGGCGGGGAGGTTCCGGATTTATCGTGTCGCCTTTATAGCTTGACGCCTTGAGCGGAGCAAATTACGTTATTCGTAATCTGATTACGATAAAAACAAAATCCGGAGGCATCGATGAACCGCGACACGTCGCCCGACCTTCACTACCTGAGCGGCTTCGGCAACGAATTCGCCAGCGAAGCATTGCCCGGGGCGCTGCCTGTCGGGCAGAACTCCCCGCAGAAGGCCCCGTATGGCCTGTATGCCGAGCTGCTGTCGGGCACGGCGTTCACCATGACCCGCAGCGAGCTGCGCCGTACCTGGCTATACCGCATTCGGCCTTCTGCCTTGCACCCACGCTTCGAGCGTCTGGCGCGCCAGCCGCTCGGCGGGCCACTGGGTGGCATCAACCCCAATCGCCTGCGCTGGAGCCCGCAGCCGATTCCTACTGAACCGACCGATTTCATCGAAGGTTGGCTGCCCATGGTCGCCAACGCCGCAGCGGAAAAACCGGCTGGCGTGAGCATCTACATCTACCGCGCCAACCGGTCCATGGAACGGGTGTTCTTCAACGCTGACGGTGAGCTACTGCTGGTGCCGGAACAGGGCCGCTTGCGTATCGCCACCGAGCTGGGCGTGATGGAGGTCGAACCGTTGGAAATTGCGGTGATCCCACGTGGCATGAAGTTTCGCGTCGAACTGCTCGACGGCCAGGCCCGTGGCTATATCGCGGAAAACCACGGTGCGCCGCTGCGCCTGCCGGACCTGGGCCCGATCGGCAGCAACGGGCTGGCCAACCCCCGCGACTTCCTCACGCCTGTGGCCCACTACGAAGAAGCCGAAGGCCCGGTGCAACTGGTACAGAAGTTCCTGGGTGAGCACTGGGCCTGCGAGCTGCAGCACTCGCCACTGGACGTTGTGGCCTGGCATGGCAGCAACGTGCCGTACAAGTATGACCTGCGCCGCTTCAACACCATCGGCACGGTCAGCTTCGACCACCCGGACCCCTCGATCTTCACCGTGCTCACCTCGCCCACCAGCGTGCATGGCATGGCCAACATGGACTTCGTGATTTTCCCGCCACGTTGGATGGTGGCCGAGAACACCTTCCGTCCGCCATGGTTCCACCGCAACCTGATGAACGAGTTCATGGGCCTGATCAATGGCGCCTACGACGCCAAGGCCGAGGGCTTCCTGCCGGGTGGTGCCTCGTTGCACGGGGTGATGAGTGCCCATGGCCCCGACGCCGAAACCTGTGAGAAGGCCATTGCCGCCGATCTGGCGCCGCACAAGATCGACAACACCATGGCCTTCATGTTCGAGACCAGCCAGGTGTTGCGCCCGAGCCTGCAAGCCCTTGAATGCCCGCAATTGCAGGCCGACTACGATAGTTGCTGGGCAACCTTGCCGAGCACCTTCAACCCGAACCGGAGATAACCCATGAACCACACTGCCAATGCCCGTAGCTGGGTCGAGCACGCCAACGGGCACAGCGACTTCCCCCTGCAGAACCTGCCATTGGGCATCTTCAGCCGGCCGGGTGAAGCCAGGCGCTGTGGCGTGGCCATCGGCGACGCGATCCTCGACCTGGAGGCGGTGCTGGCCGCCGGCCTGTTCGACGGGGCGGCCAAGGCCGCCGTTGAAGCCACCCGCGGCGGGGCTCTGAACGCATTCTTCGCTTTGGGCCGCAACGCCCGCGTAGCCCTGCGCGAGCGTTTGCAGGTGCTGCTGGGCGAGCACAGCGAACACCAGGCAGCCCTGAAGCCGGCGCTGCTCCCGGCCAGCGACTGCCAGCTGCACGTGCCAGCGCAGATCGGTGACTACACCGATTTCTACGTTGGTATCGAGCATGCGAAGAACGTGGGCAAACTGTTCCGCCCCGACAACCCACTGCTGCCCAACTACAAGTACGTGCCGATCGGTTATCACGGCCGCGCCTCCACCATCCGCCCGTCCGGCACCGACGTGCGCCGGCCCAAGGGCCAGACCCTGCCGGCCGGGCACACCGAGCCGAGCTTCGGCCCTTGCGCTCGTCTGGACTACGAACTGGAACTGGGTATCTGGATTGGCCAGGGCAATGACATGGGCCAGGCAATTCCGGTAGGCGATGCCGCCGAGCACGTAGCCGGGCTGTGCCTGCTCAACGACTGGTCGGCGCGCGATATCCAGGCTTGGGAATACCAGCCACTGGGGCCGTTCCTGTCCAAGAGCTTCATCACCACCATTTCGCCCTGGGTGGTCACCGCCGAAGCGTTGGAACCGTTCCGCTGCGCCCAGCCGGCCCGCCCGGAAGGCGACCCGCAGCCACTGTCGTACCTGCTGGACAAGCGCGACCAAGCCAGCGGTGCATTCGATATCGAACTCGAAGTGCTGCTGCTGACCGAGCGCATGCGCGAGCAGGGCATTGCCCCGCACCGCCTGACCCTGAGCAACACCCGCAGCATGTACTGGACCGTGGCGCAGTTGGTGGCGCACCACAGCGTCAACGGCTGCCAGCTGCAGCCGGGTGACCTGTTCGGTTCGGGCACGCTGTCGGGTGCCACGCCGGGATCGTTCGGTAGCCTGCTGGAGATCACCGAAGGCGGCAAACTGCCGATCGAGCTGGCCAGCGGCGAGGTGCGCAAATTCCTTGAAGACGGCGACGAAATCATCCTGCGTGCCCGCTGCACACGTGATGGCGTGGCCAGCATCGGTTTCGGCGAATGCCGCGGCACGGTCATCGCAGCCAACTGAGGAGGCAGGGGTATGGAGCTGTACACCTATTACCGTTCCACCTCGTCCTACCGGGTGCGCATTGCCCTGGCGCTGAAGGGGCTGGCTTACCAGTCCCTGCCGGTCAACCTGCTGCAGGGTGAGCAGCGCGGTGAGGGCTATGTAGCCGTCAACCCGCAGGGCCGCGTACCGGCCTTGCGCACCGATGGTGGTGAGGTGCTGGTGCAGTCGCCGGCGATCATCGAGTACCTGGAAGAGGTTTATCCACAGCCTGCGTTGCTGCCGGCCACAGCCGAGGCACGGGCCAAGGTACGGGGGGTGGCGGCCATCATTGGATGCGACATTCACCCGCTACACAACGTCAGCGTGCTCAACCGGCTGCGCCAGGCCGGTCAGGACGAAGGGCAGGTCAACCAGTGGATCGGCCACTGGATCACCCAGGGGCTTGCGGCAGTGGAACAACTGATTGGCGATCACGGTTTCTGCTTTGGCGACACACCAGGGCTGGCGGATGTGTACCTGATCCCGCAGTTGTACGCGGCCGAACGCTTCAACATCGACCTCCACAGCTTCCCACGCATCCTGCGGGTTGCCGCATTGGCGGCCGCGCACCCGGCGTTCACCAAGGCCCACCCCGCCCAGCAACCGGACAGCCCGGCTCAGTGAAGTGAACGGTTCGCCGCCGGAAGCTTGCCGATTTGCTCGGACAGCTTCAGGCGCTGGACCGGGTCTTCCGTCAGTAGCAACGCATGCTCCAGGTCGAAGCGCTCGGCCTGCGGGCAATCCAGATGATGGTAGAGCGAGGCGCGGGTCATATAGTCGCTCACCTGTACCGGGCCCAACTGCATGATCCGCTCTGCATCGATCAACGCCGCCAGGTGGTTGTCATTACTGATGTGCAGTTGGCGCAGGTTGCGTGACAGGCGTTGCAGCATCTGCATCGGGCTGGCGCTGCGCAGGTGCTCTGCTGTCAGCGCCTGGTGCGGGCCGAACTGCCGCGCCAGCAACTCGCGGCAGTCGCTGGGGTACAGGCGCCGGCCGCCGCAGGGATCGAGCAGGTGGTCGGCACCCGGCACGCGCAGCAGGAAATGGCCAGGGAAGCCCACACCCTCCAGCGGTATGGACAGGCGCCTGGCCAGTTCCAAAGCGAGGATGGCCAGGGTCAGTGGTTGGCCGCGGCGGCGCTGCAATACCTTGTCCATCATCGCTGCATGCGGGCGCAAGGGGTGGTATTCATCCTGCTGAAAGCCCAGCGCATTAAGCTGGCGCAGCAGTGGCTGGGCCAGTTCGCACAGCGGCAGCATCGGCAGGTTGGCGCTTATCTCGCGCTGCAGGTCGTGCAGCGCAGCAAGGCTGGCCGCGGGCTCGACACCAGGGTCGTGCTCGGCGGCAATCCACAATGCGGCTTCCAGCAGGTCGACAGGCTCGCGTTCCAGGCAGGCCAGGCAGGCTTGACGTGGCTTCATGGGGCATCTCCACACACGTTTGAGTATTAGCCGTGGCGCGTGGTTTCGTCCAGTGGTCCGGCGGCGGCGTCAACGCCGAGGCCGTGCCTATACTGGAAGGAGCACCTCGTAGGGGAGCCGGTCGATGTTCGCGCTGATGCAAAGCACCCGTACCCAGTCACTGCACCTGTTCAATGACCCGTCTACGGGCCTGAAAGCCGTTGTGGCAATCCACAGTGAGCAGTTGGGCCCTGCCATGGGTGGGTGTCGTTACCTGCCTTACGCCGATGACGAAAGCGCCATGACCGACGCTATTCGCCTGGCCCAGGGCATGAGCTACAAGGCAGCACTGGCCGGCTTGCCGATGGGGGGGGGCAAAGCAGTGATCATGCGCAACCCGCATGTGGAAAACCGCGCCGCGCTGTTCGAGGCCTTTGGCCGCTTCATCGATACCTTCCATGGCCGCTTCATCATTGCCGTGGACAGTGGCACCTCGACCTTGGACATGGACTGCATTGCCCACAGTACTCCCTACGTGACCAGCACCACGGCGTCGGGCGACCCATCGCCACATGCGGCGATGGGTGTGTTCGCGGGCATACGTGCCACAACCTCGTTCCGGCTGGGCAGCGATGACCTGAGAGGCTTGCGGGTAGCGGTGCAGGGGTTGGGCAATGTCGGTTATGCACTGGCGGAGCAATTGCATGCGGTGGGCGCGGAACTGCTGGTCAGCGACCTGGACCCGGGGCGGGTGCGGCTGGCGATGGAGCAGTTCGATGCCAAACCGGTGACCAACGATGCGTTGATCAGTACCCCTTGCGATATCTTTGCACCCTGCGGCGTGGGCCCGGTACTGAACGGGCAGAGCGTGATGCAACTGCGTTGTGCGGCAGTGGCGGGGGCGGCCAACAACCAGCTGACTACCTTGCAGGTGGCAGACCAGCTGGAGTCGCGCGGCATATTGTATGCACCTGACTACGTGATCAATGCCGGTGGGCTGATCTATGTGGCACTCACCCACCGTGGCGAAGACCAGGGCACAATTACTGCGCACCTCGCGCGTATCCCTTCACGGTTGACCGAAGTGTTTGGCCATGCGCAGGCGGAGAAGCGTTCGCCGGCAAGGGTGGCGCAGATGTTGGCGGAACGGTTGTTGTATGGCTGAAGGTGATGATGGCGTTGTGGGCCACTTCGCGGGTAAACCCGCTCCCACACCTCCAGATCACTCGGCAGCAGCATCCTCAAGCAACTCGGACAACGCATCCGGCTGGCTTTTGAACGCCCGGGCGAACACATCGCGGTTCTTCGCCATGTAGATACCGGCTTCCTCGACCTGCTGCTCGGTCAGCGACGGCACCGCCTTGTGCAGCACCTCGGCCAGGCGCTCGGCCAGTTCGAGCATTTTGTCGTGACGGTCTGCTTCGGCCTTATCCATGAACAAGCGCTCCGGGTCGCGGCTGCTGCGGTACACCACTTCGACGGCCATTCATCACCTCTATGCCTTTTTGCTGGTTGTGTTGCGGTTTACTGTATCTATATACAGTAATGGCAATGCTGGTTGGTTCGCAAGCAGAAATTGTAGCGTGGCATAGACCGAGCGAATGCGGTGGCGGTTGCGACGGTGAATGGTCGGGGGATATTGGCCGGCAGGTCCGGCCTATTCGCGGGTGAACCCGCTCCTACGGGGGCGTTAACGGCTGGGTTTTGCGTCAGGCACGTGATCGCAAGGAGAGCAGTCTGGCTCAAGACATGCGCTGTAGATGTAGTAGATCGAGCGCCGCCCGCGCGGCGCTCGATCTCACAGGCGCTGAAACTGCTGCGGCAAACACATAGAGGCCTTCATCCAACCTGAAGCGAAATCCTCACGGCTTCATACCCAACTCGGCATCATCCATCAGCGCCTTGGCCATGGCACTCAGATAATGGGCGGCCCAGATCATCATGGGTTTCTCCTCCATCAGGCCAGTAATGGTCAATTCACGCACATAGCCCATCAATTCCGACGACTGCTCGCGGGCGTCCCTGCAGGGGATGCCGGGCTCGATGCGGAACAGTGGATGGGTGCTGTTTTCGCCTTGATAGAAAGTGGTCTTGCCGACGGTGAATTGGGTGTCTTCTGTTGTCATTGTTCAATCCCCTGAAGTTTCTCTAGTGCCTGGCCGACCCTTTCGCGGGCATGCCCGCTCCCACAGGCTCCCACAGGTACTGTGCAAGTCTTGAGGCTGTGGTGATCCTGTGGGAGCGGGCGAGCCCGCGAAGAGGCCGACCTCCCGGCGCATTAACCAGCCTTAGTGCGAAGTCCTGGGCTCAGCGGGCATCTGCACCTGAACCAGTGCCGACTCAAGCAGAGCCCGCAGCGCCTCCAGCTCATGCATCGAGGTCATCATCAGGATCGAAACCGGTGACTTGGGCTGAAGCAGCAACGCCTGATGCACCACGGTAGCTGCGCACAACGCGTAGTCGGTGGCCTGGATCAGGGTGTCTTCGAGGGAATGGAGGTTATGGGGTGGATCGGGAACTACTTTCAGCATGGTGAAGGCCTGTTCAAAGTTGGGGCCACCACCTCCTGCTGTCAAACAATGAGGCGGCAGCTGTACATGGGTTGACAGACCGGTGAACAGAACCAAAAGCCGGCGCACACGAGGTGCCCCATGACAGCTGCCATAAAGGCAAAGCCATGTGGT
This sequence comes from Pseudomonas sp. zjy_15, assembly GCF_043101865.1. Lineage (NCBI taxonomy): Bacteria > Pseudomonadati > Pseudomonadota > Gammaproteobacteria > Pseudomonadales > Pseudomonadaceae > Pseudomonas > Pseudomonas sp. zjy_15. The sequence goes on along the minus strand of NZ_JBICII010000137.1, from coordinate 28,659 downwards.
TAGTTCAGGGCGGCCTGTCAAAGCCGATCGCTGACTGGCAGCGACGACCCCAGACTAGTGCGCATGCCCGAACGCCACAATGGCAGGGAGTATCTTTGGGAAATGCCCTACAAGGAAGGGGCTAAATCTGATTTTTCCCCAAGCACGGCCGTGCATTTCTGCAATGCGCCATGCCTCAAGGTGCCTTGCGGCAATCGGTCGCCTTCCAAGACAGGGGCTTGGCCCTTTAACTGCATGGCACAAGCGTCACATCAGCGACGCATCATCCTTAAAGACGTATCGGGGAATGGAACATCGTGAACATCAAATGGGCAGAAAAACTGCGCAAGGGCCTGCACGGCTCGGCCGACTCGCTGGGCAACCTTTGCGTCGAGGCGTTCCATTACCTGGCGCTGTTCGGCATTGGCGCGATCACCGCCTACGCGGCGGTGGTGACGTTCCTGGACATGCTGGGCAAGGGCGGGATCAGTGTCGATGACATCCTGCTGTTGTTCATCTACCTGGAGCTGGGGGCGATGGTGGGGATCTACTTCAAGACCAACCACACGTATCTAACACACACCATTGTTTCCGGCGGATTATCCATACAGCAGACTGAAACTAGCTATGATTGGAGTATTCGGGTATGAAATGGGCAGAAGAAAGCCGAAAAAATATGCATGGCAAAGCAAATTCCATGGGGAATTTACTGGTAGAAGGCTTTCACTATCTTGGATTGTTTGCGATTGGTGCTGTGACGGCGTGGGCTTCTGTTATGGCTTTCTTGGAAATGGTAGAGGCAAGACATGCAAGTGTAGATGATATTTTGCTTTTGTTTATCTACTTAGAGCTTGGGGCGATGGTTGGTATTTATTTTAAAACCAATCATCTACCTATAAGGTTTCTATTGTACATCGCAATTACAGCTCTGACTCGATATCTGATAGGAGATGTCTCGCACCATAAAGCTCCTGATGTTGGTCTGATATATCTTTGTGGCGGTGTTTTCTTATTGTCTCTGTCAGTTTTGGCTGTTAGATATGCATCCTATAAATTCCCCTCAAGTAAAGCTATCGACGCATCTGGGGAAGTAATAGGGGAACAAGTTTTAGATAAGTGATTTGAGGATAAACATAGGAGGTGCTTAGCAGGTTGCCCCTCCTGTTTTTTGGCGTTCGTTAGGCCACATTTGCTTTAGAAATTAGCTGATCTCTTTCTTTTTGCGACAGGTGAGCTGTGAATATTTCTATGGCGGGATATGTTTTACTGCCATCTGCTACTTTTCGGAAATTTTTGAGAACCTCGTGCCCATCAGATGGGCGGAAAAGATAGCCGAACTGAGATTCTATAATTTCTTTGTCAACTACCGAGTACTGCCATGCTACTAGAGTGAACTCCAAAGAATTTAGATACGATACAACATGCCATCTCAGTTCTGTTGATTGAGCTTCTGAAATAGTTATTGTCTCTGTCGGCTCGTTCAGTCCGTCAAGATTTTCGCCAAAAAGTTGAATTAATAAATTTGCATACTTTTTGTTAATTTTAACCTCATTCTGTCCGAATATATCTCGGCATTGCTCCTCGCTGAGGCACTCAACAATTTTCCTAGCAACAGAGCCCTCCTTCTTTAGATTCTTAGCCCATTCCAGTAATATATCTACAGATTTTTCCCTTCTAGATCTTTCATGGTCTGATTTCACTTGCTTATGTGCAATATAAACTTGCAGTGATAATCCGACAACAGCAAATGACCCTATAATTGTGGCAACGTTTGCCCATTCTTGGAGCGACATCTATGACCTGATTTAAGTAATTTGTATGGCTAAATGATATCATAATAGTATGATTTTTGTCCATATAAGATAGTTTATGCTCGGAAAATTAAAGCTCACTTTGAGTGCTGAGAACGTATCGCAGCAGGAGTTTTTCGATTTCTGAGTTGGATTCTGAGATGCTGTATAAACAGTTACTCTTTATGTCGATTTTCAGAATATTACCTTGTCTGGAAGTTTGCATTCGTATTCGATCAAATCTAATTGTGCTTCCATTCATGATTTTGTTTGCAGCGGTTAATGCATTTTCGATGCTGTAAATGGAAAATGAGATTTTCTCGCTTTTGGAAATTACTTGGTTAGAGGTGTAGGCGTGTGTAATTGTGATTTGTGTGGGGCTAGAGCTTTTCAGATGAGTGACGAGGTTGGTAAGAGAAATCTCTATTTGAGAAATGAATACTTTTGTACCGGTCGCCTCTTGCAGTAGTTTAATCAATGGTTTGATTGATCGCGAAGATGAATCGATAATTAGTAGATACTCAAACTTCTTGATGCTCTGTAGCGTGAAGGCGAATTTATTAACTTTGTAAAAAGTTAAAGTTTCACCTGGAGTATGTAAATCTAGCTCGTTTGAAATTATTACTGTTTCACGGGCCCAGAAAAAACCAGAGACTGTATTATCTTCTCTAGCTAGATCGTAGAGTCCATGGTCCAGTGAGTTATGGTGCACGTGATGTAGTAGTTTCTCGAAGAGCTCTGCGGGAGGGCATTCGGAAACTTTGATGTTGAATATTTTTTTCACTACGAAGCTCCTTGTGATGTGCGTTATTTTGTAAGGTTTTCAATTAGCTCCCGAGCCTTTGCTTCAATTTTTGACTGGATTAGCTTTTCAATCGTACCCGTAGGTGGAAATCTATTTGTGGAATGCTTGTCACTGGAAATGTAACGATAGAATCCTTTAACTTTGTGAGAGAAGCTTGTGCAGTTGTCAGAGTCTTCAAACTTAACTTCTATCTCATATATGTCAGGCGTGGCCGAATCTTCTGTACAGGTCCATACTGCATGATAGGTATAAAAGCCTTTGCTATGTAGGAGATCAATTTCTTTGGAGTTGAGTACACCTTTTCCATTTAGGGATGCTTTGAATACATGGATGTCTGATCCAATGTCTTCCTCTTCATTCTCTGCTTGATCTATTTCTGACTCTTCGCGGCTATTTTTCTCGGGGTTAAAGATGGAGACTTTTGAAACGTCCTTAAGAGAAAAACCATCAATGTTATTTATCAGGTCTTCTAAAAATTTAGATCTGAGCTCTGCATTGTCAATAAATTCTAGAGATATGGTCTCGGCTGTAACGGGCTGCTCTTTTTTTATGCTTAGTATTTCTATGAGGTGATTGGTCCATTTCTCTGCGTCCTCATTGTAAGGAGACCTGATTACAAGCTCGTCTGAATTTGAGGATATACTTATCACAGCTTCCTTGGTGACAACCTGCTGGAGTTGGCTCTTGTTCGGATTTATGTCGCTGTATGTGATTGTTAAAATTGTTTCGTTTAGGTGTTTGGATATCGAAGCATTAGCGTCCTTAGGATAGTCTTTTGAATTGATTATGTCTTTTAATTCAGTGGCTGCATCTAATGCTTCATGGCTTGCAATGTTTTTAATGAATCTAGAAGTTATTTTTTCGCGGTGCGTCGTTGATTGAAGATTGGATGTTAAGTCGTCAAAGTCTTTATAGCCTGTAAACATTCTAGAGTAGTATAGTGCTAATGGTTTTCTCTCTGTTTTTGGGGAGACTATTATTCCTCTTTTGAAAAATATTTCCGCTAGGCTTTGGTTGTTGACTTTTGAGCTTTGAACTGCGTCGCATATTGCCTTGTCATTAGGCATGTAGATGCTTTGGTTTTTCTGGTTTTCCATGGTCACCACTCGCATTCGATTTCTTGTGTGCTAAATGTGTCACTGACTGTAGGAATCAGTTCAAAGCTTATTCCTGTAAGTACTTCATTTTTACCCCATTTTTTTATGTATTCTTGTACGGCAGTTCTGAAATGATTTTGAGCCATCTCGCCTTGGTCTTGTGCAATTGCTCTTACAGATATTTTTTTATTGCTGTTAAGCATTTGATAGTTTGATAGTGAATCAAGAAGGAAGAAAATCTCTTTCCAACTTTCAATTTTTTCTTTGTAATAGATCTTGTATCCGGGATCGACACGCTTTACTTCTTCTTGATTTCCGTTGTAAAGCACATCTCCTTGATACTCGATGATCATAAATGGAGCGGAAATCAGTTCGAGAGTAGCAGGGCGGTTGATGGGCGAGTTGTTAGTTTTGTGCAGGTTAAGGTCAGGATAAAAGAACTGATAGCTTTTTCGATTGAATTCTGATCTTGAATCGAGTTTTTCAAGGTCGTCGAAAACGGTTTTTATATATTTTATGGTCTTTGGTTCTAAAATGTGGATTTGCTGATTTGCTTGGAGGTCGATATTTGATATGTTTATGTCATTCTCATTTTCGTGAGAGCTTTTGGATCTTCTTGGGTTCTTTTTTCCGTAAAAAACATCATAAAAATTATTGTCCCAACCGCCGTCGTGATTGTAAACAAATAGCATGCCTCGGATTTCAATGTCTTCTTCGCTTAGTGAGTATCTCTCCTTCCATTCATCACTGTAGCGTGCACAGTCAATAGTATGTGCCAGCGATTTTAGTGATTTTCTGATGCTGGATTGTGTGATGGAGTTTTTTGCATAGCTTTTCAGGTCAGTATTGATCGCTACAGTTTTCTCCGTGTAAGGATCAATGTATGAATAAACTACATCTGTCGGATGGTTGTGCTTCTGCTCTGAAGTGTCATCAGGCTCTGTTTTTGATTGCTTGTGTTTAGTGACTTGCAAACAGTTAAAATTTTGATCAGGAGGGTTGTGATAATTCCATTTAAGCCAAGGAAGTAGTTCGTTCGCCACTTTCACTGCAATCGCCGCAATTCCTGCTCTCTCGCCTCCAGCCATTTTATGCTCCTTATATTTTTCATTTATCCGCAATGGCCTCATGCCATCATAAGGATGTCTTTATGTCAATGATGCTTGCTTTCAGAGGTTGGCTGCCGAGAAAAAGTAGTGCTCTTGTGAATCGCGTGTTCGGAATGGTGGGAGATTTTGGGGCACGCAACGGAAAAAATGTTAGCTCCAACGGTCAAGACCAACCACATGCCGATCCGCTTCCTGCTGTACGTGGCAATCACCGCGCTCACTCGCCTGCTGATCGGCGATGTTTCGCACCACAAGGCACCGGACGAAGGGCTGCTGTACCTGTGCGGCGGCATCCTGCTGCTGGCGTTCTCGATCCTGGTGGTGCGCTACGCCTCGTACCGCTACCCCTCGACCAAGGTGCTGGACGCCAACGGCAAGGCAGTGGAGGAGGGCAAGTAGCCCTCAGTTGGCAACGGAATGGCGCGGCTCGTGACGGACGTCACGGGTCAGCGCGGCCAGCACTTGCATGGGGTTCTGGCCGAGTTCGATCGCAAGGCCCAGGCGGATGCTGTCGATCACCCGTTGCAGGCGCACCGGGTCGTTGCGTTGGGCCTGGGTGATGAGGCGCTTGGCGACCACGCCGGCGTCGTCGGACAGGGTTAGCATGATGCTGCCGTCAAGGTTGGTAATGCTCAGGTTGACCCGGTATTCGGGGGCGAATGCAGCACTGATTCGGTCGAAAGGGTTGTTCATGGCTGGGTGCCTGTAAAAAGGTATCTGCTGAAGTTGACCGGCTACCATCAGGTTGGTTCCTGGCAGGCAATTGGCCATTATCGCAACTACACTCCTGGAATCGCAGCCGCGACGCATGGCCAATGGCCGGCAAAGGAGTGCCCGTGGTTCCCTCATCTGCAGCCCGCCAGCGTGGCGCAATCGGCCTCATGGCGGTGGTTACCTTGGGCCTTGCCTTGTTGTTCATGCTGGTGGTGATCGACAGCGGCCGGCTTTTTCTTGAGCAGCGCAAACTGCAGCGCATTACCGACATGTCGGCGCTGGAGGCGGCAGGCCAGTTTGCCGTGTGTACCGGCAGCGGTCCCCAAGCCACCGTGATTGCCCGGACTGCCGCCACACGCAACGGCCATGCGGCCAGCAACCCGCTCACGGCCAGTTGCGGGTACCTGCAGACCGGCGCCAACAGCTTGCGTACCTTCACCAGTGACAACGATCGCAATGAAGCCATCCGGGTGGATGTGAGCAACACGGTGCCCACCAGTGTTGCTGCGGGGGTCTACACGTTGGCGCAGGGCAGTGGATTGCCGTTGACCACAACCTTGCATGCACATGCGGTGGCATCGTCGCCCCTGCCGCCGCAGGCTATGTTGAGTATTCGTACCACGCTGGCGACCGTCGACTCGCGGCAGTCGGTTCTGCTAAATGCACTGCTCGGCGCACTGGGCGGTGCGGTTCAGCTTGATGTGGCCGGCTGGCAAGGCATCGCCAGTACTCAGCTGAATCTGCTCAGCTACCTTGACCAACTGGCCGTCGAACTTGACCTCAAGGCAGGCGACTATCAGCAACTGCTCACTGCCGACGCCACTGCTACGCAGTTGCTGCAAGCGGCGGTAAAGGTACTGCAGCAGAGCGGTGCGGCGGCAGATGTGGTAACCAATCTGGGCAAGGTGGCACTGGGCGCCAGCAACAGTACGCTGCTGCAACTTGGGGACTTGCTCGATATTCAGAACGGCACGGCGCAGGCCGGGCTGGATGCCAGTATTCAGTTGCTGCAACTGGTGCAGGGGGTAATCCAGCTGGCGGTCAGCGAAAGTGCAGCAACGGTGGACTTGCCAATCAACGTGCTGGGGCTGGTCAATGGTCGGGTGCGGCTGAAGGTGATCGAACCCCAGCAGATTTCTGCGGTGGGAGACCCGCGTACAGATGAGTTGCGGGTGCATACCGCTCAGGTGCGGGCGATGATCTCGTTGGACTTGCCTTTGCTCAACTCGGTGCTTGGGTTGCTCAATGCAGTGTTGGACCTCGTCGGGCCGATAACCAGTGTGCTTAACAATCTGCTCAGCCTGAACCTCGCCAGTACATTGCAATCGGTGCTATGCCTGGTCGGCGTGCCATGTACGGTCACCGATATAATCCTGGTCCCGGATAAGTTGTCTCTGGACATCGGTCTTGAGGTGGCAGAAGCGACGACGAGGCTCAACCCGTTATCGCCAGAAACCTTCAGTTGCTCACCCAAGCGTTTGACGACACAGACTCAGAGTTCAGCCGCCAAGGTGGCGGTGGGGCGTTTTGAGTCGGTGGATGCGTTCTTCACTGGTGGCACTACTGTGGTCAAACCGCTGCCGCTGGTAGATATCGGTACCAAGCGTTGTAGCCAGATCTTGGGTATCGGCACTTGCCTGGCTCGTATACCTTTTGCCGCAGGCGGTCTCGGCCTGCGCGTCAACAGCACGGTGCTGGGCAGCGGAGCGGTCGAACGCCCGCTGGTATTCCAGCCCCCCAACAGCACGCCACCGAACATCGGCCTTCCCTCGGCTTACCAGAGCATGCAACCCGCCAACAACAACGTTGTCGGCAGCCTCACCGACACGCTGCTGGGAATACAGCTGGAAGCCTACAAGCCCACCGCCAACAGTGGCCTCGGCGAAGTACTGGTAATCGTCGGCAACGTCCTTGGCGGCGTCAAAGGCATCGTCGAACCCCTGATCAAAAATCTGCTAAGCCCGTTGCTCGACCCCTTGGTCAACGTGTTACTCAAGGTCCTCGGCATAGACTTGGTCAATGCCGAGGTCGGGGCCAACCTCAGTTGCTCCGGCGGCCGTGCTCAGCTAGCGCTGTAGACGGGCAACCAAACCTGGAAGCACGCACCTTCGTTGCTGTTGTGTGCTTCCAGCCTGCCGCCCATGGCCTCGACGATACTGTGGCTTACCGACAAGCCCAAGCCGGTGCCTGCTCCGGCGGCCTTGGTGGTAAAGAATGGTTCGAAGATGCGTTCGAGCAGGCGTGGCTCGATACCGCCGCCGTTGTCTTCCACCACCAGGCACAGGTGCCCTTCCTCGACGCGCTGGCTCACGCTGATCCGCGGCTTGGCAACCCGCCGTTCGAGCAGCGCGTCACGGGCATTGACCAGCAGGTTGATCAGGACCTGTTCGAGCTGGTCCTCATGGCCCAGTACTTCCGGACACAGTTCTGGCTCTTCGATATGCAAGGCTACACCTTTGCTGCCCAACCCCTCAGCCAGCAACCCCAGCGCACCCTGCACCGCCACCCAGGCGGCGAACACTTGCTGTTCGACCTCGGACCGGCGCCCATAGGTGCGCAGATGCTCGACCAAGCGCGCAATACGATCGACCTGGGCATCGATCCGCTGCAGTTTGCCCGCCACATACTCGGCATCGACCACGCCACTTTCCAGGCGCTTGAGAGTATTGACCAGCGCAAGGCGCATGGTAGTCAACGGCTGGTTGATTTCATGCACGAAGCCCGTAGCCAATTCGCCCAGCGTGGCCATCTTGGCCCCTTGTAGCAGTTGTTGCTGGCTGTGGCGTACTGCTGTGTTGTCGCGTCCCACCGCCTGCACTTCCTGCAACTGCCCGTGCTCATCGAACAGGCCACGCTCGGCCCACACCCACCAGGATGTTCGGCGCCCGGGCAATTGCAGGCAGATTTCAGCACTGGCCAACGGCTGGGTCGGCGTCAACATCGAGAGGCGTTGGAGGAAGGCCGCTCGCTGGCTGTCGGACAGCCACTGACCGAGGTTCATGCCCGTCAATTGTTGCGGCGTGCATTCCAGCTGTTCGGCAAGCGGGTGGTTGCCAAACAGCAGCTCAAGGTCTGGGCGATAGCGACAGATCATGGCCGGCGAGTCTTCTACCAGCACCCGGTAGCGCTCTTCGCTTTGGCGCACCCGCTCGGCCGTTTCGGTCAATTCGCTGACGTCCAGCCACAGCCCCACAGCCTCCACAGGCTGGCCCAGGTCGTCACGCAGCAGGCGGGCTTCGTCCAGTATCCAGTGGTAGGCGCCAAGGTGATCGCGCAGGCGGTAGCGGCTGCGCACCTGGCCATCGCGCAGCAGGGTGCGGGTGCGTTCGAGCCACGTCGGGTGGTCGTCGGGATGCACTGCCTGAGCAGGGTGGCGCGCCAGGTCACTGTCTCTGGGCCAGCCCAGCAATGGCATCAGGCTGGCGCTGAAAAATTCACTGTGCAGTGCACCTTCGGCATAGCGCTGGATGTAAATCACCGCGGGCGAGCTGGCGATCAGGTTTTCGAGCCGGGCGCGCGCGGCTCCGGCCTGCAGTTCCTGATCCTTCAACGCGCTGATATCGAGCACAAACCCCTGAACCTGATGGCCTTGCAACTGGCCTGCCCACTGTAGCCAGCGCGGGCTTGCCAGGCTGTTGGCTGGCAGCAGGCGCAGGTTCAGGTTCAAAGCAATGCCTGCGCGCAGTTGTTCCCACGCCATGCGTGCGGCTTCACGATCGGCCGGGTGCACCCGGCCCAACCATTGCTCGGCGGTGGCCTCAGCCGGTATGCCCAGGCGCAAGGCCAGCGCCGGGTCGAACTGCAGCGGCCCTTGCAGTGGCCATGACCACCAGCCTGCCCCCAGTTGCTGTTGCAGTTCATCCAGGTGGCGTGAACGTTCCCGCAACTGGTGCTGGCGCAGGCGACTGAGCAGGGGTTCGATCAGCGCTTGCAGCAGGGCCGCGACCGTTTCGCTCGCCGGTGGCCGTTGCGCGCCTGCGCACAGCAACCAGGCCTGCACGGTATGGCCGTGCAGGTAGGGCACGGCCAGCAATGGCAAGCCGGCACATGATGGCTGCAACAGCGAGTTTCCAGCAGCCACTTCTCGACCCCGTGGCGGTAGCGTTTGCAGCCAGGGTCGCAAGCGCTCGTCATCGGCCCAGGGCCAGTCGTTGTCGCTGCATGTGTAGGTGTACCAGCCGCAATCGCCCGCCAGCATCAGGCGCAGGGAGCCGGCATGCCAGTGCTCGGCCAGGCGCTTCAGTTGTTCGGTGGCCGTCAGCATCAGACGTTCTTCGTCGCAGTCACGTAGGGCGCGGCCAAGCGCCGCTGCCAGCGCCTGTTGCGTCAGGCGATGGTCTTGTTGCTCGAGTTCCCCCAGCAGGTCACCGATATCGAACAGCTGCAGCAGCCAGCCGTCGCCCTGCCGCTGGAGCCAGCCGCGGGTGTGCAGGGCAGGGCCGTGCACGGTCGTGAAGTCAAGGTCCAGCGGTTGCCCCTGCCAGTCGGCAGGGGGGCCTTCAAGTACCAGCCAGCTGTGCCGTTGCAGGTAGTCATGCACACGGGGGGCACTGTGCGAACTCGCAGGCAGCACCGTGCGCAGGGGACCGGCCAGGCGCAACACATGCCCAAGGTCATCCAGCCAGAGTTGCAGCCCCACCGCTTGCGGGGTGGGCGCTACCTGCGCGGTGGCCTGGTCACCCAGCCAGCGATCGAACAAGCCGCTCATAGCTGCAAGCTCGCTTCGGCCCTTAGGCGATCGGGCAGGCGCGGCACCTCACCGATCAGCGGCAGTACCAGCATAGGCAGCACGTTGTTCAGTTTCGTTTTGGGGTAGTTGATGGTCACGGTCAGCAATTTGTCGGCGCCCAGGGTCACCTGGGTATCACTGGCGGGCTGGAAGTCGAACGCGGCGGGCATCCACTGCAACTGTTGGCTGATGACCTGGTGGGCCAGGGTCTGCACATCGGCGCTGTAGCTGGCGCTGTCCGGGTCCAGGGCCACGCAGCGGCGCACGGCTTCGGCGCTGGCCTGGTTGAATGACTGCAGCATTAGCATGGGCAGGGTGTAGCTGACCAGGCCGTAGAACACCGCGAAAAAGATCATGAATACGGCCGCGAACTCAATGGCCGCTGCGCCTTTTTGCCGTTTTGCCGGGCCTGCTTTCATGATTGCGTCTACCCTGACCATGAATCCTGAGTAACAGCATAGAACCGATCGTCGAACAGGGATGGCCATTTGCCTATGCATAGCCTTGCAGTGCTTGTCTGGCTGGTCTTGTGCGCTGGGCAGGATGCCTGGGAGCGGCAGATTTCCAATGTCCTGACGCTGGGGGTTGCTGCCTGTGCGCTGGCCTGGTTGCTGGCCACCGGGCACAGTTGGCTAGGTGCTCAGGGCAGCGATGCAGCGCTTGCTTTCGTCATCGTCCTGCTACTGACGCTGCCCGGCTACATGCTCGGCCAGTTCGGGGCTGGCGACGTCAAGCTGCTCGGCGCGCTTGCCCTGGCCACCAGCCTGGACCACGTACTCGGCACGTTCATTGGCGCTGGTGTGGCAATGGTTGTATGGCAAATGGTACGGCGCAGGTCACGCCAGCCAGGGGAGAAAAGGCCGTTTGCGCCTTGCTTGCTGGCAGGCTTTGCCGTTTCGCTGGCCTGGGTTGGCTAAACATCTTCAAGGTATGCAAAGAATCTGTAGGCGATTGCCCAGCCCACAGAGCCCCCGCTAAGTCAGCGAGTCAGTTGTTTCGCTCTGCCATCTTTGTCCAGCGGTAGAAGTCGGGGATTTCGTACTTGTAGGTATCCAGCCAGCGCTGCATGGACTGGTCACGCTCCCGCGCGGTTTGCACCTGCAGGTGCCTGGATGCCTGCTCACCGCTGGACTGCAAGCGCAGCAGCCGTTCGGTCGCCGTCTCGTCCAGAGGGGGATGGTGCGGGTTTTCCTCGGCCAGTAACGTCGCGCTGCCAACGCAGCAGGCCAGTACCATCACATACCTGATCATGATCACCTCCGCGTATCAATTGACCATCATGTCCTGGGCCCTGGTCGACGCGATCGGGCCTCGGCCGCCGGCCTTGATCTTGCTGGCCCGCGCCTGGGCTTCGGCAAACTGCCCAGCTTTGAGCTGCAGCCGGTATACCAGGTCGGTGGCCTGTTGCCAGTTGTCCTGCACCAGCGCCAAGGTCACCAGGTTGACCGCAGGCAGCGTGTTGTCGTCCTTCAGTTCAATGGCCGTCAGCAACTCGAAGCGAGCTTGCTCATAGCGCCCCAGGTTCATCAAGACCACGCCAAGGTCGTTGCGCACCCGTTCGTCGGTAGGCGCAAGCCGTACTGCGCGTTGCAGGTGCTGCAGGGCCTGGACGTCGTCGCCCCGGGCTGAGGCCAATTGGCCCAGGCCATGTTCGCCTTCGGCGGCCAGGCAACCGCCAAGCAGGCTGCGGTACAAGGGCTCGGCTTCGCCGAGGCCAAGCAGCCGTGACACTTTGGCCTTGCGCAGGCGAACCTGTTCGAAGGTGTCCGGCAGTTGCTGCAAGTGGGCAAGGCTGGCGTGCGGGCGCCCGTCGTTGAGCATTTCGTCTGCCAGGTTCAGTGACAGTTGCTGGTCGGCGTCTGGCTTGCTGCAACTGGCGGTAGCGAACAACTGGCGCAGGCCTTCCGGCTGCTGCCCGGCGCATCCGGTCAACAACACCAGGCTTGCGCACAACAGGATTGTCTTCATCAATCAGTCCTCATGGGCTTAACGCCCGCGCCAATGCAGAGAAACCCGGGCCGGCAAGGACAATGAGCAAGGCCGGGAACAGGAACACCATCATCACTGCCGACATCTTTGCCGACATCATCGACACCCGTTCTTGCAGGCGGGTCAGGCGACGGTCGTCGAGCAGCGCCTTCAGTGCCTGCAACGACTTCATCGCGCCACTGCCCTGTGTCAGCAACTGGCGCAGGATCACGCAGGTATCGGTGAACTCATCCACAGCCAGCAACTGGGCGACCTTTTCCAGCTCCGGGCCCAGCGCCATGCCTGAGTCCACCCGCTGCAGCACTTGGCGCAACTCTGCGCTGGTGTGCGGGATCAGCGTCCGGCCTTCCTGGCTCAGCACGCGCAGTGCCTGTTCAACGGCCAGGCCGGTCTCGAATAAAATCCGCAGCAAGGGGATCAGCAGGCTGACTTCTTCTGCAATGCGCTGCTGGCGACGTGCCGCAGCCACGGCCAGCAGTCGCTTGGGCAGCAGGTAACCTACGCCCAGCGCGCACGATGGCCAGACCAGCCAGCCGGCTGCGGCGCTGCCCTTGAACACCTGTTGCAGCAGCAGCGTCATTGCCACGGCCAGCAGCGGCAGGCCCAGCTGAACAGCGGCAAACAGGGCACGCTGGCGGCTGCGGCGCCAGCCGATACGTTCGAGCAGGGCCTGGCTTTCGCCGTCAAATCTCTGTAGGCGCTGCCCCCACGGGCTGCTGCCCAGCCAGTGCAACCAGTCCCCCAGGCGCTCGTCGCGGGTCAGCCGCCCTTGCAGCCGTCGGGCCACCAGTACTCGTGCGCGCCATTGGCGAACAGCCTGCAGGCCAAACAGGCAGGCAGCGATGAACAGGCACAAAGTGCAGATCAGCAAGGCCATGGTCACAGGCTCCTCATCATTCGCCACAGCACCAGGCAGCCGAGCACCTGCAGGGCAAAGGCCAGCAACAGCATCATCTGGCCGCTGCTGTCCCGCCACATGGTCAGCAGGTAATGCGGGTTGGCCATCAGGAAGTAACCGACCATCGCCAGCGGCAACGAGCCTAGAATGATTGCGGTGATGCGGGTTTCGCCGGTCATCGCCTTGAGCTGACGCGCCCCTTGTTCCCGCTCGCGGATCAGTTTGATCAGGTTTTCCATCAGCTCGCTGGCATTGCCGCCGTAGCGCTGGTTGATGCGCAAGCCGAGGGCGAACAGCCGCAGTTCGTCCTGTTTGTGCAGTTCGGCCAGCTCGCTCACAGCATCCTCCAGCGTCACGCCCAACTGTACGTTGCGACGCACACGCGCCATGGCTGAGCGCAGGGGATCGCGGCTACTGTCGATACCGCCCAGCACTGCATCATTGAGCGTGCGGCCGGCCTTGAGGCTGCGCACGCTGTAGTCCAGCAGGCTAGGCAACTGGTCGACGATTTGCCGCATCTGCCGGCGGCTTTGCCAGCTCAGGATCAGGTACGCAAGGGTTGGCAGGCCGACCAGCAGCATCAAGGCGGCCACCCAGCCGGCGGTGATCAGCGCCAGCACCACCACGCCCAGCCACGCCAGCAACCAGCGCTGTGGCTCGATGTCGCCAGCCCCCAAGCCAGCGCGCTGCAGCAGCGCGTCGAGCCATTCGCGCCGGGCGGTGCCATTGCGCACGATGCTGAACGCCCGCCCCAGGCGTTGCAGGATGCGCTCTTCTTGCCGCTTGTACAGGCCGCGGCGCAACAGCAGCAGGGCGACGCCCATCAACAGCGGGGACAGCGCCAGCAGCAGGGGGCCGGTCACAGCACGCCCTCTGCGCGCAGCTTGCTGCCCGCCGGGTTAGGTGCTTCGCGCAGAAAGGTATCGCCGCCGCGCCGATCGAGGCGGAACAGGGTGTTGGTCACGTACACCTCATCGCGCACGCCGATCACTTCCAGCACCTCGCTGACGCAACGTCGACCATCGGGCAGGCGGGTCAGCTGGATCACCACATCCAGCGCCGCGCAGACCATTTGCCGCAAGGTCTTTTCGGCAATCTGCCGACCGCTCAGGCCGACCAGGGTTTCCAGGCGCAGCAGCGCATCCTGCGCGGAGTTGGCGTGCACCGTGCTCATCGAACCATCGTGGCCGGTGTTCATCGCCGTGAGCACGTCGAGCACTTCGCTGCCGCGGATCTCGCCCAGAATGATGCGGTCGGGGCGCATGCGCAGGGCGTTGCGGATCAGTTCGCTGGCCTTGATTTCGCCATGCCCTTCGGCATTCGGCGGGCGAGTTTCCAGGCGCACCACATGGGGGTGGTGCAGTTGCAGTTCGGCGACGTCTTCGATGGTCACCAGGCGTTCGCGGGGCGCGATCATCTGGCTGAGGATGTTCAGCAGGGTGGTCTTGCCGGTGCCGGTACCGCCACTGACCAGGATGTTGCAACGTTTGCCCACGGCGCGCTCGAAGAAGTCGAAGATGGCCTGGTCGATGGCGCGGGTGGCCAGCAGGTCGGCACTCTTGAGCATGTCCTGGCGGAACTTGCGGATCGACAGGCACGGGCCGTCCAATGCCACAGGTGGGATGATCGCATTCACCCGGCTGCCGTCGGGCATGCGCGCGTCGACCATTGGCGAGGATTCGTCCAGGCGTCGGCCGAGCGGTGCGAGGATGCGCTGCATCACCCGTTCCACATGGTGAGCGTCGATAAAGCGCAGGTCGGTCTGTTGCAGCAGGCCCGCCCGCTCCACGAACACCCGGTGGGGGCCGTTGACCAGGATTTCCGTGACGGTGGGGTCACGCAGCAACACTTCCAGCGGGCCGAAACCGGTCAGCTCATCCACCAGCTCCTCGGCCAGGCGCTCCATTTCGTAGCGCGACATGGCCAGGTGCAGGCGCGCGACGTAATCGCCCACCTGCTCCAGCACGAACTGGGTCAGCGCTGGCCGCGCGCCTTCCAGCAGGTTGCGGCCGCTGTCCTCGATGGCGTCGATGGCAAAGCGGTGCAGGGCACGCTTTAGCGCGTAGGGGTCGCCCGAGGCGTGTTGCTGGCCACCAAAGGGTTGGTCATTGCTCATTTGTTGCCCCAAAGCCGACGCAGCCAGGTGAAGCCTGGTGGTGCGAGGTTTTCCGAGCGCCGTGCCAGGCGCTCACCCAGGCTGCGCAGGGCTTGAGTGAGGCTTTCACGCGGGGCCAGTTCGAACAGGCTCAGGCCCTGGTTTTTCACGTTCAGGCGTACTTCGGGGCTACAAGGGATGGCCTTGAGCAAGGGCAGCCCGTAACGTTTGGCGAGGGTGTCGGCGTCGGGGGCAACGTTGCCCAGGTAGCGGTCGACCAGCAAGCTGGCGTGTTCCAGCTTCATGCCGTTGTCACGCCACAGGTCGAGCACTTCAAGGTTGCGCCGGCAGTCGAGGATATTCTGGTCGGTGTAGACAATCAGTTTGTCGCAATGGCTCACCAACGTGCGCAGGGCTTCGCTGTCGGCATGCCCGGTCAGGTTCACGACAATGTGCTGGAAGTGCTGGCGCAAAGCGCTCAGCAGCATGTACAGCTCGGCGGCGCTGGTTTGTTGCAGCGGTTCATCGGCCTCGGCGTAGGTCAGCAGGCGCAAGCCCTTCTTGTCACGCGTGAATGCGCTGTCGATCAGTGTGGTGTCGAGGCGGCGCAAGTGGCGCAGGGCGTCGCCGAAGAAGAACGAAGCCTCCAGGCCGAGTAGCGCCAGGCTGTCGCCACGCGGCAGGCCCAGGTCCAGCAGCAGGGTTTGCTGGCCGCTTTCCTGCACTACGCGGGCCAGGTGGGTGGTGAGCAATGCCCCGTCCGCATTGGCTTGTATGCCGAACAGCACCGTAAGCCCGCCAAGGCTGGGGTTGCTGGCCACCGTCGGCATGCGCTTGCCCAGGCGCCGCACCAGCCCGGCCACCTCGCTGGCGCGTGAGCCATAGGCGACAAAGTCGCGGGCGCCTGCGCGCATGGCATGCAGCACCAGTTGGTTGTCCATGCCATCGCCGAGGGCGACGATTGCCAACATCGGCCTGGCCTCCAGCACCCCCTCGATCAAGGCGCACTGGCTGACCAGCTGTTCGCGGTCCAGGCCGATGAACATCAGGTTGCTGTAGGTGGCATTGACCAGTGCCAGCAACTCGTCGAGGCTGCCGGCACTGGCCCCGATTACCTGGCCTTGCGGCGCCAGTGCGCCCTGTAGCCAGTGGAGGTCCTCTTCGTTGCGGGTGATGGCGAGGAAGGTGGGGTTCAGGCTCTCGTTCATTGGGATAATCCGCCCTTGCCATCGAAGTTGCCGTTCTCGAGGAAAAACAGGCGCCCCCAGCTGGGGTCGTAGTTGCGCAGGTTCTCGCCCGGCAGTTCTGGCAGCCGTGCGTTGGCCGCCAGGGGCTGGACCAGGTGTGGAGTGACGATCATCAGCAGTTCGGTTTCTTCGCGGCGCATGGCCGAGTTGCGGAAGAACGCACCCAGTATCGGCAGGCTGCCCAGGCCGGGTAGCCGGTCTACTGCGGAACGCGTGTTGTTGCTGACCAGGCCGCTGATGATGAAACTTTCGCCATCGGCCAGGGCAATGCTGGTGTCGGTGCGCCTTACCGTCAAACCCGGCACCTGTGTGCCGGCGATGGTTACCACGTTGTTGTAGTCCAGTTCGCTGACCTCTGGCGCCACCTTGAGTGTGATCCTGCCTGGGCTAATGATGGTTGGTGTCAGCGCCAGACGTACGCCGAACTCTTTGTATTCGATCGATACGTTGTCGCTGCCTGCGCTGGGCACCGGGATCGGAATTTCACCGCCTGCCAGGAAGCTTGCTGTCTGGCCGCTGAGCACGGTCAGGCTCGGGCGCGCCAGGGTATAAGCGAAGCCGCTGTTTTCCAGAGCGTTGATCATGGCCAGGAAGCGGCTGCTGCCGCCGCCCCAGACGATGTTGAAGACGGTGTCGTCGAGGGGGATACCTGGACGCACATCCGCATACGTAACCGGGTTCTCACCTGTCTGTATTCCCGGTACATAATCAGGTCGCACGACAGTATTCGGTACGGTACCCGGCGAGCCGATCAGGCTGTTGTTCGACCCCTTGAAGAACAGCCGTGCACCGGCCTCCTTGTATTTGGTGCGGCGTACTTCCACGAAACGGATGTCGGCCTGCACCTGGCTGATCAGTTGCGCATCCTGCGACGGCAAAAAGCTGTCTTGCGCCATGTCGGCACTGGCCCGGCCTTTGACGAACACCATGGCACGGTGCGGTGACGGGGCGCATGCTGTCCACAGCATCAGGGTGGTATTACCCTGGCCCACCGCGGTAATCACCACGCCGCGCTCTCCGCTGGCCTGCACATCAGCCACCTTGGGTTCGCCTACGGCAACCCGGCTGATCGCCAGTGGCAGGCGCAGTTCCTGCTGCAGGCCCTGGTCTATCTCGATGACCGAGGGCAGTTGATTGAACGCCTCGCAGGCTTTGCCGGATGCCTGGGCCTGGGGCAACAGCACGGCCAGCAGCCCGGTACAACATGCTTGTCTCAAAAAGGAACTACGCATCGCTGCATCCTTGCCAGGTCAGGGGTTTTTATTCGTATCGTCAGCCTGTGCGCCACGGATGATGTGCATGGCGGGTTTGGGTTTACTGGTCGCCAGGCTGGCAGCGTTGGCCACCGGCGACTGGGATAGCTGGCTGAAACGGTAGAGTTCGCGGTTGGCGGCGTCGACCTGCGGTTTGGCATCGGGTTCGTTCCAGTACCGCGCCAGGCGTTGTTCATCGGCACTGCGCACGGCCAGGCGCAACGTACCGGCCTGGGCAGCCAGCATCAAACGGCTGACCAAGGCCTCGGGCACTGCCAGCGCCACGGTGCGCGTCCCCATGCCATGGCTCAGGCTGGCTTGTTCGCGCCGGGCCTTTTGCTCTTCGGCGGTCTGCGCCGGGCGGCCGTCGTTGGCCAGGCCCGTCTGCTCGCCAACACTGAGTACGCGCAAGGCCGGCAGCACCACCTGGGCGGAGGATTGCGGGTTGTTCGGCTCTTCACGCAGGAACAGCAATACGTCTACGTAGTCGCCCGGGCGCAGTTGGCCGGCGGCGCCGACCACTTCGTCCACTCCGACTGCCACGGCCCGCTCGCTGGTGCGGATCATCCGCGCCAGCGGCCCGCCGGGTTGGAAGCTGAACTCATCCAGCCAGGTGCCTGCTGCAAGCGGCCTGGCGCTGGTGCGCCCGATTACCTGCGCGGTTTGCTGGTAGGCCCCTGCGGGGGCAACCTGCAGGCGTTCGATCAGCACATCGTCTTGAGTGACCGGCGTATTGGCTGGCAAAGCCTTGCGCAGTACGACAACGGCAGTACGCGGTGGCTCCGGTGGGGTGGTGGGCGGTGGGGCGATGGCTGCAATCGGTTGTTGGGCCGTAGGGGTAGCCGGTGCGGGCGCAGTCGCAGGGCGGCTCAGCACCACACCCCAGTAGCCTGCCAACAGTGCTGCCAGCAGGAAGAACGCAGCCAGGCATAGGGTCAAGCGACTGCTCATCTCGGCCTCCCTGCACGCATCGACTGATGTCAAAAAGTCATCATTTCGCTATAGAACGGTAGCGCAGTCATCGCCATTTGCCATGCGTGAGAGGTTTTTTTTGGGGGGCGTGTGATTAAGTCGAGGCAATACAGACAGTTAGCAATTTTGCGGGTGTTAATCCTCTTGAGCTAATACTTTGTAATTAATCCTTTAATACATTTGCAGTCCGCCTCAGCTTGGCAATTCTTTGATGGCAAATGGGTGTCACTTTGATATCGCAATCGCCGGCATGTGCCGCAAGGAGCTGAGACATGAAACTGTTCATTCTGCACTGCATGAACTTCCTGCATCGCAAGGACGGTGCGTCCGGTATCGAATATGCGGTCATCGCGACGATGGTCGCAGTGGTGCTTGCCGCCTTCGTCGGGGACATCTCCACGGCCGTCAACACCACCTTCACCACGATCAAAGATGCCCTTTGACCGGTGAGCAGGAGCCAACGCCATGTCGAACTCGAACGCTTTCCCGCGCCAGCAGATCCTCTTGGTGGATGACGAGCAGGACGCTTTGCTGGAGCTGACCGAACTTCTCGAGAACGAAGGCTTCGCTTGCTTGACCGCGACATCGGCAAAAGCTGCCTTGCAACAACTTACCCGTCATCCGGACGTTGCTCTGGTCATCACCGACCTGCGTATGCCGGAGGAAAGTGGTATCGGTTTGATCAGGCGCATGCGCGACCATACGGCCCGCCAGCACCTGCCAGTGATTGTCGTGTCCGGGCAGGCTGAGCTGGATGACGTCAGCGAATTACTGCACTTGCAGGTGGTGGATTTTTTCCGCAAGCCGCTTTATCACGCGCGCTTGCTGAATACACTGGAGAACCTGTTCCCCGTACCCAAGCTGAGGATAGTGAATTGAGGGAGGCCTTGAATGAAAACGCCCGGCACTTGGCCGGGCGTTTTCATTGGTGCGATCAGGCGTCCGGGTCACTCAGTTCCAAGACGCCGCGCTTGCTGCGCAGCTTGCCGTAGAAGTGTTCCAGCGCGTGATTGAGCTTGGTGGCGGCACCGTCGACTGCCTGGTCCAGCGAAGTGGCGGTGTGGGTCACGGAAATCGGTTGGTGGCCTTTCGGGCGAGCCTCCATCTGGCAGCGTTTGTCATGCGGTCCGGGCTTGACGCCGTTCTCGTCGCGCAGGTGAACCTCGATGCGGGTGAGGTCTTCTTCGTAACGTTCCAGCGAGTTCTGCAGTGTGCTGCGGACCCACTGGTCGAGCCGGGCGTTACCGTCGAAATCGTTGCTGCTGTTGACCTGGATTTGCATGATTCAATCCTTATTCAGCTTGCTCGCATGGAGACGCGCTCAGGTCCTTGAGACCCTTGGAATTTCTGCGCCTCTTGACTCTAAGGTCAGGCAAGCGCGAGACGAATTCAAGCCCTTTTGGAAAATAAATTTCTTGTTGCAGATTGGCGGGCTGCGACGTGCCGCTATCGTGGCCAAACGGGGAGAGGATTCTGGGCTTTGCTTATGAGAATTGAAATCATTATTATTGCAGCCTTTAAAACGCCCGGACCCCGCCATGACGCGCAAAACCGCCGGCCTTCCCCTCAGCTATCGCCTGGCCGTGACCTCCCGTAGCCTTGCCGCGTTGCTGGGTGGCTACCTGCTGGCGTCCCTCGCGAGCGTCTGTATTGCCTTGCTGGCCCCACTGCCAAAGGTCGATGCCACGCTCACCGGCCTGCTGCTGTCATTCGTCTTCTACCTGCTGGCGTTTATCTGGTGTTTTGCCTGCCGCAGCGCCTGTCGCGCCTGGTTGGGCGTATTGGCGCCAAGCCTGCTGCTGGGCCTGATCAGCGGCGTTGCCTACTGGATGAAGAACGCATGAAAGAAGGCTTCCGCCAGGCCATGGCCTGGCTGCACACCTGGACTGGCCTGATCTTCGGCTGGCTGTTGTTCGCCATCTTCCTGACCGGCACGCTGTCGTACTTCAAGGAAGAAATCACTCATTGGTCGCAGCCTGAAGTGCGCAGCCATGCCCTGGACCCGATCAATAGCCTGGCTGTCGCTCAACGTTACCTGCAGGACAATGCAGGGCATTCGCGTACCTGGTTCATTCGCCTGCCGAACGAACGGGAGGCCGCCTTGAGTGTGGGCTACCGCGACCCCAACGGCGGCCCACGTGGCTTTGTCAGAAAAACCCTCGATACCCAGACCGGCCAGCCGGTGGCAGCACGTGACAGCCGCGGTGGTGAGTTCTTCTACCGCTTTCACTTCCAGCTTCAGATGCCTTACCCGGTTGGCCGTTGGCTCTCGACGTTCTGCGCTTTCATCATGCTGCTGGGGTTGGTCACCGGCATCATTACCCACAAGAAGATTTTCAAGGAGTTTTTCACCTTCCGCCCTGGCAAGGGGCAGCGTTCCTGGCTGGACGGGCACAACGCCATCGGCGT
This sequence comes from Pseudomonas sp. zjy_15, assembly GCF_043101865.1. Taxonomy (NCBI): domain Bacteria; kingdom Pseudomonadati; phylum Pseudomonadota; class Gammaproteobacteria; order Pseudomonadales; family Pseudomonadaceae; genus Pseudomonas; species Pseudomonas sp. zjy_15. The sequence goes on along the minus strand of NZ_JBICII010000137.1, from coordinate 7,573 downwards.
GCTGGTGCTGCCGTTCCACCTGATGATCAGCTACAGCAGCCTGGTGCTGTTCATGTACATGGTGATGCCGGCGGGCATCATGGCCAGCTACGGCAATGACACCGACAAGTACTTCAACGACCTGTTTGGCCGCAACGATGCGCCCAAGGCGGCCCAGGTGGCCACGCCGCTGGTAGCGCTGCCGAGCCTGTACGCCAAGGTGCAGGAGCTGCAGCCGGGGGCGCGTGTCGGCAACATCCAGGTGCAGAACCCGGGCGACAGCAATGCCCGCGTCACCTTCACCCAATCGGCAGCCGACCACGTGGCCTATCGGCGTAGTGCCAACTGGACATTCGATGGGGCCAGTGGTGCGCTGTTGAGCCAGGGCAAGCCAGAGAGCGGAGTAATGATGACCGCCTTCAGTTTCGCCGGGCTGCACATGGGTAACTTCGCCGGGCCTTGGCTGCGCTGGCTGTATTTCTTCTTTGGCGTGGCCGGTACTGCAGTGATTGGTACCGGGTTGGTGATGTGGCTGGGCAAGCGCCAGCTCAAGCACGCCAGGAACGGGCATATGCCAGGTGAGCTGCGTTTGGTCGAGGTGCTCAATATTGCCAGCATGAGTGGCTTGTTGCTGGCGGTGGCGGGCTTCTTCTGGGCCAACCGCCTGGTGCCCTTGGCTGTCGAAGGCCGGGCTGACTGGGAAGTGAATGCTTTCTTCATCGTCTGGGGCTTGTCGCTGGTGCACGCCGTGCTGCGTAGCGGGCGCAAGGCCTGGGGCGAGCAACTGGCGCTGGGTGCGCTGGCCTTCGCCCTGCTGCCGTTGCTCAATGGCCTGACGACTGACCGGGGCTTGAACCATTCGGTACTGGAGGGTGACTGGGCCATGGCCGGCTTCGATCTGACAGCCCTGGGGACCGGCCTGTTTCTGGCCTGGCTGGCCCGCAAGATGCTGGCCAGCCCCACGCCCGTAGCCAAGCGCGCCGCGCGTGCGACAAAAAAGCCGAGCATTGAAACGGTGGGGGCGAGCTGATGCTGGGTAACGCACTGATCGCCTTTGCAGGCTTCGTTGCCCTGTGCCTGGCGATGGAAAAGCACTTCAGCGACTTGCTCGGGCGCAAGCCGCGCCCGCGCCACTTGCACCTGTTGCGTGTCGCAGGTTGGCTGCTGCTGATACTGTCGCTGGTGCTCAGCGTGCACCAGCGTGGCTGGGCCCTCGGCCTGGTGGAGTGGACCGCGGTGATGATGGCCGGGGTAACACTGTGGGTGTTCGGCCTGCCGTACCAGCCTCGTCTGCTGCTGGGCCTGGCCGCCGTCAGCGTGGTGCTGGGCCCGATGCTCGCCGTGTTTGCCATGTGACCCCCGTGAGTGAGCCAGGGGATATCATCGAGCCTCACGCTGACAGCGCAGGCGCACGTGCACGTTTCGTTCAGGTGTTCCAGGCCCAGCGTGCGCGTATGGAGGCGCTGGTAAGCCGTCGGGTCGGCTGCCGCGCCACCGCTTCGGACCTGGTCCAGGAGTTGTTCCTGCGTTTCTGGCGTCGCCCCGAGGTCAAGGTCGAGGCGCTGGACACTTACCTGTTGCGTTGTGCGGGCAACCTGGCCATAGACCACCTGCGCAGCGAAAGTAGCCGCGAACGCGTGGCCGAAGCCACTGTGCCGGTGAACGAGGCGAGCCTGGCCCAGGCCCCTGAGCAGGCCGTGGAGGTCGACCATGACTTGCAGCGTATCGAGGCCACCTTGCGTGCCTTGCCCGAGCGCACCCGGCAGATCTTCCTGCTCAACCGCATTCACGGCTGCAAGTACAGCGAGATCGCCAAAGCCATGCAGCTGTCACAGAGCGCCGTGGAAAAGCATATGATGCGCGCCCTTGAAGCGTGCAAGGCGAGTGTTGCCGAGCCCGCGTCCACCCCACGCCGGCCAGGGAGCGCCCGTCGATGAGCCGTTTACCGCCGATCACCGAGGCGCAGTTTCAGGCTGCCCTGCAATGGTTCAACCGGATCAACGGGCAACCCGGGCAAGCCGAAGGGGCGGCATTCAAGCGCTGGTTGCTGGCCGACCCCGCGCACCGCGCAGCCTACGAACAGGCCCAGGTGCTGTGGCAGAAAAGCGCCGCCCCGGCGGCGCGGCTGGCGGACGAAGAGCAGGACGCCCTGCAGCGCTACCTCGATGCCATGGCCAGACCACCGGCGCGTGGCGGCTGGCGGCGGGTGGCAGGGTTGGCGTTGGCAGCCTGCCTGGTGCTGGCCGTGGGCGTCGCTGGTGGTTGGCACCCGGGGTACTGGTTGCGGGACCTGCAGGCGGACTACAGCAGTGCCGGGCAGATTCGCCAGGTGACCTTGGCCGACCAGTCGCAGGTGACGCTTGATGCCGGTAGCGCCATTGCGGTCGATTTCGCCCAGGGTGAGCGCCGTGTGCGGTTGCTGCATGGCGCGGCGTTCTTCGAGGTTACCCATACCGGTGAGCCGTTCCTGGTGGAAGCTGCCGGCGGCGAAGTGCGGGTGCTCGGCACCCAGTTCGAGGTGCGTGAGCAAGGCGAGGGTGCCCAGGTGACGGTACGCAGCGGGCGTGTGGGCGTCAGCCCCGCGCAGGGCACTTTGGCGCGAGAACTGACTGCCAACCAGCAGGCTACCTACAGCGCGGGCAGGGTAAGCGACACCCTGGCGGTGGACAGTGACAACCGTCTGGCCTGGCGCCAAGGGTGGCTGAACTATTATCAGGTGCCGCTGGCGCAGGTGATCGAAGACCTTGGGCGTTATTACCCAGGGCGCATCCTGTTGCTCGATGGTGACCTGGGGCAGCGCAAGGTCAGCGGCAGCTTCCCGGTGGCCGAGCCGCTGCTGGCGCTGGATTCGCTGGGCAAGGTGATGGGTTTTTCACGGCAGACCGTGTTGGGGCGTTTGACCCTGATTCGGTAGTTGCCTGTGCCGGCCTCTTCGCGGGTGAACCCGCTCCTACAGCGTCCACCCCCCTGTAGAAGCGGGTTTACCTGCGAAGAGGCCGGCACAGCAAAAATATTTCCAGGCACAGGTGAGGTAACAGCACGTGGCATCCGTGTAATGAGTGAAAGTGCGATTGATTCGCAATAATCACCCTCTCACAGGTCAGCGTCCATGAAGTTCTCCCCGCGTTGCGTTCCTCTCTGGTTCGGCCTTGCTGCGCTCCCGGCCTTCGCTGTCGCCCCCCTGGCAAGCGCTGCCGAGCAGTTGCAGGCCTATACCTTCGCCCAGCCGGCCCAACCCTTGGCCCAGGCCCTGAACGCCTTCAGCCGCACCACCGGCCAGAGCGTGGTCTACACCCTCGAACTGCCGGGCGTGCAAGCGCCAGCGCTGAATGGTCGGTTCAGCGCCGAGCAGGCGCTGCAACAACTGCTGGGCAACGTTGGGCTGGCCTGGCGCCGCGTCGACGCGCGTACCCTGACCCTCGAACCTGTAGACACTTCCGCCGCCCTCAACCTGCAGGCCACCACCGTGACCTCGCAGCTGGACGACTACAGTTACCAGCCCCCGGCCAGCGCTTCGATCATGCGCGGGCAGGGGCCGAACCAGGACATCCCCCAGGCAATCAACGTGGTACCGGCACAGGTCATCCGCGACCAGGCCCCGCGCAACCTCGATGACGCCCTGACCAACGTCAGCGGCATTACCCAGGGCAACAACTTCGGCGGCACGTCCGATACGGTGATGAAGCGTGGCTTCGGCGACAACCGCGACGGCTCGATCATGCGCGATGGCATGCCCGTGGTGCAGGGTCGCAACCTCAACGCCAGCACCGAACGGGTTGAAGTGCTCAAGGGGCCTGCCTCGTTGCTGTACGGTATCCAGGACCCGGGTGGGGTCATCAACGTGGTCAGCAAGCGTCCGCAGTTGCAGCAGTACAACGCCCTGACTGTGCGCGGCTCGACCTATGGCCGCGGCAAGAACGGCAGCGGTGGCGGGCTCGACAGCACGGGCGCACTGGGTGACAGCAACTTCGCCTACCGCCTGATCGTCGACCACGAAGACGAGGACTACTGGCGCAATTATGGCGTGCACCGCGAATCGCTGGTGGCGCCGTCGCTGGCCTGGCTGGGCGAAGACACCCAGGTGGTGCTGGCCTACGAGCACCGTGAGTTTCTCTACCCCTTCGACCGTGGCACCGCGTTCGGCAACAACGGCCACCCGCTGAATATCCCCGCCACACGCCGCCTGGACGAGCCGTTCAACGACATGGAAGGGCGCTCCGACCTGTATCGCCTGGAAGTCGACCATCAGTTGGCTGATGACTGGAAGCTGCACGTTGGCTACAGCTTCAATCGTGAGACCTATGATGCCAGCCAGGTTCGCGTGACCGGCGTCAATGAAACCCAAGGCACGCTGACACGCAGCATCGACGGCACCCACAATGCCATGAGCCGTGACCAGTTCGTGACCCTGAGCCTCAATGGCAATGTCGAGCTGGCGGGGATGCAGCATGACCTGCTGTTCGGCATCGACCATGAAGACCGCAAGATCTTTCGCGGTGACCTGATCCGCCAGACACCACAGTCCACGTTCAGTTATCTGGACCCGGTCTACGGACAGGAAGTGGAGGGTTCCAACGTACGCGCCAGCGACAGCGACCAGACCGACAAGCTGCGCACCGATGCGCTGCTCGTGCAGGATGCGCTGCACCTCGATGAGCACTGGATCCTTGTAGCTGGTGCGCGTTTTCAGCAGTACGACCAGTACGCTGGCCGCGGTCGCCCGTTCAAGGCCAATACCGACATCAGTGGCCAGGCCTGGGTCCCCCACGCCGGTATCGTCTACAAAGTGGACGACCAGCTCTCGTTCTATGGCAGCTACAGCGAGTCGTTCAAGCCCAACTCGACCATCGCGCCGCTGACCGGCAATGTTGTGCTCGACGCCTCGGTGGCACCTGAGGAGGGCAAGTCGTGGGAGCTGGGCGCCAAGCTCGACATGCCGGGCCGCATCACGGGCACCCTGGCGTTGTTCGATATCACCAAACGCAATGTACTGGTCTCGAACATTGACGCCATCACAAGCGAGACGGTCTACAGCAATGCGGGTGAGGTCAGTTCACGCGGTGTGGAACTCGATGTGACCGGCCAGCTCAGCGAGCGCTGGAGCCTGATCGGCAGTTATGCACTGACCGATGCCAAGGTAACCAAGGACCCTGATCTTCAGGGCAACCGCCTGCAGAACGTGGCCCGGCACAGCGGCTCGCTGTCGGCGGTGTATGACTTTGGCAGCCTGTTCGGGGGGGACCGGCTGCGCTTCGGTGCCGGCGCCCGTTATGTAGGCGAACGTTCTGGTAACTCGACCAACACCTTCGACCTGCCGAGCTATACCGTTGCCGATGCGTTTGCCACTTATGAAACCAAACTCGACGAACACAACGTGCGCCTGCAGCTGAACGTGAAGAACCTGTTCGACAAGGTTTATTACAGCTCGGCGGTGAACCAGTACTTTGTGGCGGTAGGCGATGCGCGGCAGGTAAGTTTGTCGAGCACCTTCGAGTTCTAGGTCATCGGGGGCTGCAGAGCGGCCCCGGTTTCAGATGACAAAGGCGCTGCGGTATTCGCCAGGTGTGGCACCCAAGGCCTGTCGAAATCGGTTGCTGAAATGGCTGGCACTGGCAAACCCGCACAACAAGGCAATCTCCCCCAGCGGTAACACGCCCAGGCGCAACAGCTGGCACGCCCGGTGCAGCCGCCGGGCCAGCAGATACTGGTGCGGCGGGAGCCCGAAACTGGCGCGGAACATGCGCGCAAAGTGGTATTCGGACAGGTTGCAGCGCAGCGCCAGCTCGCCCAGGGTGATGGGCTGGTCCAGGTGTGCCTCGATGTAGTCGACCATTTGCCGGCGCAGGTTTGGCGCCAGCCCGCCTTTCAGGCGAAGGCCTTGGCGCAACCCGACCTGGCTGAGCAGCGCATGGTCAACGATCTCGTGCGCGAGGCTGCTGGCCAGCAGGCGCTCACTGGGCTCGTCCCAGTCCAACTGGATCAATTGACGAAAGCGTGCAGCTTGCTGCGGGTCGTCCAGAAAGGTCGCTTCCTGCAGTTGCAGCTCGCGCGGTTCCCGGTCGAGCAGACGCACACAGCCCAAGGCGAACTGCGCCTCGCTGACATACAGGTGCGCCAGGCGGATCGCGCCATTGACGACCCAGTTCGATTCCTGCCCGGCCGGCATCACGCACAGCTTGTCGGGTGCACCTTTGTCGGCCGGGCGCTGGCGGCGGTAGGTGCCGGTGCCGTCGGCGATGTAGCACGACAGGGTGTGATGGCTGGGCGCCTGGTAGTCGCGGGCATCGTCACGATTGCTCCACAACGCCGCCGCCAGGCCGTCACCCAGGTGCGCGCTCAGCTCCAGCCTGGCGTGGGGCGAGGCATGCATGGCGTTGAACACTTGCAACTGGTTGAGTGGCGTCATTGGCGGGTCCTCTTGCCTGCCATCCTACTGCGCACTGGATCGAGTGACATCTACCAGCGCAAGAAAAGCGCAAGTTTATGCAAGCTGACAGAGGCCGATCGAAAGAACACTGGTCATCCCTGTGGGGGCGGGTTTACCCGCCAAGCGCCGGGCACCGATTTCCAAAGGCCCAAGGAACTGCCGCCATGAACCTGTCACTCTACCTGCTCACCGTCCTGATCTGGGGCACCACCTGGATCGCCCTGAAACTCCAGCTAGGCGTGGTCGCGATCCCGGTGTCGATCGTCTACCGCTTCGCCCTGGCCGGCCTGATCCTGTTTGCTTTCCTGTTGATTACCCGCCAGTTGCAACCCATGAACCGCCGTGGCCACCAGATCTGCCTGGCCCAGGGCCTGTGCCTGTTCTGCGTCAACTTCATCTGCTTCCTCAGCGCCAGCCAGTGGATCGCCAGCGGCCTGATCGCGGTGGTGTTCTCAACTGCCACACTGTGGAACGCGCTTAACGCCCGAATTTTCTTCGGCCAGAAGATCGCCACCAATGTGCTTGGCGGGGGGGCCTTGGGCCTGCTTGGCCTGGGCCTGCTGTTCTGGCCGGAGCTCTCGCATCACGCAGCCAGCCGCGAAACCCTGTACGGCCTTGGCTTGGCCCTGTTGGGCACGCTGTGCTTCTCGGCCGGCAACATGCTGTCGAGCATGCAGCAGAAGGCCGGCCTCAAGCCGATGACGACCAATGCCTGGGGCATGGTCTATGGGGCGGTGATGCTGGCGGTGTTCTGTGTGGTCAGCGGCGTACCGTTCAGCATGGAGTGGAACGCGCGCTACATCGGTTCGCTGCTGTACCTGGTGGTGCCGGGGTCGGTGATTGCCTTCACTGCCTACCTGACCTTGGTCGGGCGCATGGGGCCGGAGCGGGCAGCTTACTGCACGGTGCTGTTCCCGTTGGTGGCGTTGAATGTGTCGGCGGTGGCCGAGGGTTATCAGTGGACGGCGCCGGCCTTGCTCGGTTTGGTGGCAGTGATGGCGGGGAATGTGCTGGTGTTTCGCAAGCCCCGGGCCAGGGGGGCTGAGGGTGTTGTGGTCGCCAAATAGATGATGGTTGCCTGGGCCGGCCCCTTCGCGGGTAAACCCGCTCACACACCCTTTGTAGGAGCGGGTTTACCCGCGAAGGGGCCAGCACAGGCACTCCAAA
>NZ_JBICII010000136.1:0-1100 GCF_043101865.1 Pseudomonas sp. zjy_15 | reverse complement strand
GGTCACGCATCAGGTTCAGCAGTGGCTGAAAGTGTTCGCTGCACTGGATGACCCAGCGGGCCAGGGTTTGCCGGGGGATCTCGATACCATGTCGGTTCAGCACCGTCTCGAAGCGGTGCAGCGGCAGGCCATCGACGTACTTGGTGGTTAGCAACATCGCCAGCACGCTGGGACTGGCCATGCTCTTTTCAATCAATTGGGCCGGCTTGTCAGCGGTGACCGGCGCGGATTCGCAGCCACGGCAGCCATAGATTTTGCGTACGTGTTTAAGCACACGGATCTGCATCGGCACGATGTCGAGTTGTTCGCTGGTTTGCTCGCCAACCACGTGTTTGCGGCAACCACAGGCGCAAGTCAGTTCGTGCTCGGGCAAGTCATGAATGACTTCAATGCGTGGCAGGTCAGCCGACAGTGGCTTGCGTTTGCCGCGCTGCTTGCTTGGCGCAACAACTTCTTCGTCGGCATCATCAGCGGTAGGAACCCACTGACTTTCGGGTTCATTGAACAACGCCAGTTGGGGCGTGTTGGACTCGACGGTTTGCTCGGACTTGCGATTGAATAATCGGTCACGCAGCAGCTTGACCTGTTCTTTAAGATCGACGATCTGACCTTTGTCGACCGTGCGCTCGGCCAACAACTGCGCAAGCAGTAGTTTGAGCGCGGCAGGGTCGTCAGGAAGGTTATCGGGCACTGAAATCATGGCCCGGATTATACCCGGTCAGGCGACGAAACGAGGAGTCAAAACCTGATGCGGACGGTTGCGCCAGAGATCGAAACCGTCGAGTAGCCAATTCAGTTCCTGGACGGTCAGTACGATAGCTTCGTCGGTCGCGTTGGGTGAAGTTTTGAAACGCTCGGCTTCGAGGCGCTTGAGCCAAAGGCAGAAGCCGTTGCGCTCCCAATACAACACCTTGATGCGGTTACGGGCTTTATTGAGGAAGACGAAAAGTACCGGGTCGAACACGGCGACCTTGATGTCCAGTTCGACCAAGGCTGTGAGGCCGTCGATGGACTTTCGAAAGTCCACGGGCTTGGGGTAGAGGTAGACTTTTTCGACTTTGCTGTCGGGGCGCATCATGGCGGGCTGGCTCCAGAAAGAA
>NZ_JBICII010000135.1:0-455 GCF_043101865.1 Pseudomonas sp. zjy_15 | reverse complement strand
ACGTAGACTTCTGCGGTGAACTTGGTGTGCGGCTTGACCGAACCTGGCTTGACCAGAACCTGACCACGCTCAACGTCGTCACGCTTGGTACCACGCAGCAGAACGCCGCAGTTCTCGCCAGCACGACCTTCGTCCAGCAGCTTGCGGAACATCTCAACACCGGTGCAGGTGGTGGTGGTGGTGTCACGCAGACCAACGATTTCCAGTGGATCCTGAACGCGGACGATACCACGCTCGATACGACCGGTAACAACGGTACCACGACCCGAGATCGAGAACACGTCTTCGATCGGCATCAGGAACGGCTGGTCGATGGCACGAACTGGCTCAGGAATGTAGCTGTCCAGAGTTTCTACCAGCTTCTTGACAGCGGTAGTACCCATTTCGTTGTCGTCTTTGCCTTCCAGCGCCATACGAGCCGAACCGATGATGATCGGGGTGTCGTCGCCTGGGAA